>CAZFUG010000020.1:26450-31570 GCA_964522035.1 uncultured bacterium | reverse complement strand
CTTCGCTTCGATCTGGCGAATGCGTTCGCGGGTAACGCCGAACTTCTGACCGACTTCTTCGAGAGTTCTCTGCCAGCCATCTTCAAGACCAAAGCGATATTTGATTACCCGAGATTCACGCTCGGTAAGCGTCGCCAGCACCTTGTTGATCTGCTCTTTGAGAATCAGATTGAAAGCGGTTTCTGCCGGTGGCAGGGCCGACTTGTCTTCGACGAAATCGCCAAGATGCGAATCTTCTTCACCATTGATCGGCGTTTCGAGCGAAATCGGGTCCATGGCGGTTTTCATGATATTCTTGACTTTTTCGACCGGCAGGCCGACTTCAACAGCCAATTCTTCTACCGCCGGATCGCGGCCAAGCTTCTGCACCAGCTTGCGTGACGCCTTGCGCAGCTTGTTGATCGTTTCGACCATATGTACCGGAATACGTATGGTTCTTGCCTGATCGGCGATTGCACGGGTGATTGCCTGTCTGATCCACCAGATGGCGTAGGTGGAGAATTTGTACCCTTTGCGGTATTTGAATTTTTCAACAGCGCGAATCAGCCCCTGGTTGCCTTCCTGGATCAAATCGAGGAACAGAAGGCCGCGCTTGGTATATTTTTTGGCAACAGAAACGACCAGCCTGAGGTTGGCTTCGATCAGCTTGCGCTGTGCTTCGAGATCGCCGTGTTCGATGCGCTTGGCAAGCGTCACTTCTTCCTGCATGGTCAGAAGTCTTATTTTGCCGATTTCGCGCAGATAAACACGTACAGAGTCGTCGATATCGTCGAAATCCTGCTGCTGCTTGTCTTCTTCTTCCTTTTTTTCTTCGGCGACCGGAAGTTTCTTGTCGAGACGCACTTCGTCGTCATCAACCAGCTCGACGTTTTTATCCATCAGCTCGTTGATGACCTCTTCAAAAACTTCGGTAGGCAGGCCGTCGGGCAGCACCCGGTTGATCTCCTGATAAGAGAGATAACCCTGGCGGGTCCCGATTTCTATGAGTTCAGCCCGGATATCTTCTATGGTCCGGGGTTCGTTCTTCTTAGCAACTTTACTTTTGGCTTGTGTTGCCTGCTCTGTTGTCATAATTTTCCCTCGTTACTGGAGTGAATCAATACAGCGTTTCGATTTTTCGCCTTACATCGAGCTGTTCCATGCTCAGACGCGCGATGACAGAATCATCGCCGCCGCGTTCCGCCTCCCGGATCTTCTGCTGAATCTCTTTGAGTTCAGCATCGAGACGGCTTTTCACCAGACCTTTCACACATTCCATGAAAGGCTCCGGCTGACGGTCTTCGAGAGTAGTAATCAGCTCACTGAGCCGCGAAATAAGACTGGCATCATCGAGTGCTGCTAAAATCTCTGCAGGCTTTAACGAACCACCAGCCGCTTCCTGTTGAAAGCTTATTGCTTCAAATATCTGACGTAAGCGGGGGTCGGAAAAGTCGCCGGGGCCAAGCAGCGCTCTGACTCTGTCAAGCTCTTCAGGGTGCTCGAGCAGGTGTTTGAGGACCCACTCCTGCCTCTGAATCTCGGCATTCAGTCTTGGTGATATTAACGTCCTTTTCTTCTGAGCTTCCTCAGAGCGTGGGATCTCCCTGCCCTCGAATTCTTTCTCCAGAACGTGTTGGTCCATATCCAGCAGTTTCGAGATTTTACGGATCACTTCGCTTCTCGCAATTGAACTGTGAATAGCTGGAACCAGTTCCTTAAACTCCTGAATAAGCTTCTGCTTAACCGGAATCTCAAGAGGAGGCTTCAGGCCACGGGTATGAGTCTCAATGAGAAAAGTATATATATCAGTTGCTTTTTCAAGCAAATTTTTGAAGCTTTCAGCGCCTTCACGAACAACAAAGCTGTCAGGGTCATCGGTCGGATCAGGGAAAGACACTACCCTGGCGTTGACCGGAGCATCTTTCTGCAGGGAAATGGCGCGCAGCGTTGCTCTCTGCCCGGCGGCGTCGGCATCGTAGCAGAAGTAGAGCGTTTCACAGTTGCGGGCCAGCATATGGATCTGCTCAGCCGAAATGGCGGTTCCGAGCGATGCGACAACATTTTTGACACCATTCTGAAAAAGGCTTATGGCGTCAAGATAGCCTTCGACAACGATTACCGAGTTGAGGCGTCTGGCAACCGGTACCGCCTCGCGGAAATTGAAAAGCATGCGCCGCTTGTTGAAGGTTTCGCTTTCGGCGCTGTTAAGATATTTTGGCTCATCTTCGGGCGACATCACTCTGCCGCCAAAACCGGCAACCCGACCATGAATGTCGAGAATCGGTATCATCAGACGATTGCGAAAAACGTCATAAAAACCCTCGCCCTGCCCTCGCGCCTTTACGAGACCGGCTCTTTCAAGACTGGCAAGGTCTTCAGGGGTTTTGCCAAGGCGGTGTACAATTGAATCCCAGGCGTTGGGGGCAAACCCGATACGGAATTTTTTTGCAGTTTCGCTGTTGATTTTGCGCTTTTTAAGATAATCTCGGGCAACCGTTCCGGCTGAACTGTCGTACAGACAGGATTCGAAAAACTTTGCCGCCCGGTCGAGATAATTGTAGAGGTCGGCCTTTTTCTCGAAGTCAGGGTCGTTTTCACGGGGTATCTCGATAGCTTCTCGCTCTGCCAGAAACTTTACCACTTCAGGAAAAGTCATGTGTTCGAGTTCCATCAGAAACGAGAAAACATCGCCACCTTTACCGCAGCCAAAGCAATGATAAATCTGCTTGTCGGTAACGACATGAAAGCTCGGAGTTTTTTCTTTATGGAATGGGCAGAGGGCCTTGTAATTGTGACCAGAAGGAATCAGTCGTACATGCTCGCCGATTATCTGAATGATATCGGTTCTCTCGCGAATCATCGCTATTATTTCGCTCGAAATAAAGCCCAAAAAAAACCTCGCGTAAAACGTACATGACCTTGGTCGAATTTTCAATATTAATACCGAAGCATTCGAAAGTCAAGAGTTACTGCAAAGTTTGTGGTTTATTCGTTTTAAAAAAACTTGAAAACACCCACACACTGCCTGCAACAGATGTGAATACAAGGGTCAGAATGACCAGGATGGTCGACAACTTTTGAGAGTCAGCATTTTCCATGGGGTACATTGCAAAAACCAGATATTCAGGAATTCTCTTCAGCGGCGAGGCCACCACCAGCCACTTTTTGCCGGCGATTTCCTCTTCAGAATACTGGAGCGAAGCGGTCACCCTCACCCTTTCAGCCAGTCTGGCAACAAAAGGATATTTGCCGAAAGCCCTCGGGAAAGGCAACCGGTCAGCAGCGACCGGGACCATGGCAAGACGCGCTGGCTGAACGCCCTCTGCGGTCAGGCTGTTGCGATGAATCTGCCGCAGCAGATAACGCTCAGAAAAAGATTCGGCACCATGCCAGCCAATCAGAAGAGTTGCTTCCCGGCCCTTTTCAGGCGAAACGAAAGTCGAATAAACGAAATTGCGGCGGTCGGCAAACATCAGTTCGCTCACCCGGTCGAAGTTTTCAAACGGTTTGAACAGACCGGAGGCAGCGTCACCCATTATTTCAGACAGACTGTTTGAAAATGATTCAAGCATCACCTCGTTGATGCGGTCTTTCCAGCTTTGTTCGCCACCGAATCTGGACTGAAAAAGGCGACGGGAAACGGCAGCAACAAGTTTCTGCAAAGTCTCACCCTGCGATCCGCGCTCTGGCAGAGCCATCAGCACCTTACCGTCGCCATGCACGAGAAAAAGTCGCTGAATTGCATCGCCGGCACGCAGCACTTCGAAACCTTTCTCTATTCCAGGCCGGTTCAGATCTTTAACCACAGTCAAACCTGCAAACCGTCGATAAAGACCATTCAGATTGTTGATTGCGACATGATAGTTTTCATCCACCACCTGAACCATTCGCGACAGGCGATCAAGATACTCGCGCTGCGCAGATTCCCGTTGCAGGCCGGCCAGAAAAAATCCTAGAAATGCAATGATTATAGCCGGAACAAGCAACAAAGCTGCAAAAACAGGCCGCCATCGCTCTGCAATTCTGCATTCGCCGACTGCCAAACGTTCGACATGCAGAAGGCGGTAAAAATAAAACGACAACAGAATCAGCATGAAAAGCTTAAACAGAAAAAACACCTTTTCTGCCGAAGAAGGAGCATTCTTTTCGAGAAGATACAGAACTCTCGCCGTGTCGATCTGCAGAATAAACAGACTGGCCTTGCCCAAGTGAGTTTCTGATTCGATGTTGCGGCGCATTGCCGCAATATCATCTGCCATTTCGCCAATGCCATCATAGCCAAAATGGCCTGGAATTCTGCCAGGGAATGAGCTTGCAGGTTTTTCATAATTTATTATCCCGGCCATGCGGCCCGGCAAAAATTCCTGGTTAAAATCGCCCAGCAGCTGTTTTACCGCAAGATTGTCGGGAATATCTTCCTCTGCGAACCACGCGAGCATTCCGCCAAGCAGAGTTCCATCACCGGCTGGCGAAAAAAAGATGTTCCAGTAAAAGTAGCCCGGGCGCCCCTTGATAAGCACTCTGACCAAGGCCGCCCGTTCTCTGGCAAGATGCCCTGGGCTGACGGCACCGAGAAATGCGTCAAACAATGACTGATATCTGATCAGCAGTTTCTCTTCGCCATCCATATCGGCCTGCGAAAGGGCTTCATAAATTTTCTGAACCATGGCCCGCAGGCTGTCTGACTCACCCGGCACCGGAATAAGCCGCCGGGCGCTGTCAAAAAAGCGGTAGTTGATAAAATCAAGCCCGTTGCTTCTCAGTGCCTGCAGGTTTTTTCCGATGTTTGCTGCGGTAAAAGGCTCTTCAGCCATCATGCCGCAGGTAAGATTCAGCTGGCGCTGTATATAAGAAGCATCGTCGACTTCGTTTTTCAGCTTTTCCAGCAACTGGCGGTTTTCGTTGCCGGCTGCGAGTTTTTCCTGCTGCGACACCCTTGCCATAAAAATGCCGGCCAGAAATAAAACCAGAACAGCCTGGAAAGAAACCAGAATAAATGCTTTTTTCTTGACGAGTTCTATCGTTTTTTCGGGGCAATTTTTCACGCACGTACCGCATCCGATGCATTTTTCGGGATCGATGACCGGTCTCGCAGAGTGTTGTTCTTTTTTGCCTTCTGCGGGAGCACATCCCATGGCAAG
>CAZFUG010000020.1:0-26440 GCA_964522035.1 uncultured bacterium | reverse complement strand
ATTATGAATATTTGATAGCATGAATGACAAGAATACTGTTATCTTCTATTATTATAACTGATTTTTTCTCATCAGACGCTCGAGGATTTTATGGTTAAAGCCTTGAAAGCCATTGTTTTTACCCTGTGTATTGCAGCAACGGTCGTTGTTTATGCCTCAGCTCTCAACCCCGAAGCTCAGGAATTCTACAAAAAGGCTGAAGCCGCATTCGTGGCCAAAGATCTCAACACAGCCGAAACCAATCTGGTCGAAGCGCTGAAACTCGAACCCGACAACGCAGTGTACAGATACATTCTCGGGCAGGTACAGTTCATGAAAGAAAATTACCTTGAAGCGAAGAACAATCTTGAGATCGTTTCGCGATCTAGGCCATCTCCAGATAAAGGTGATGATTACAACGCCAAGCTGAAGGGCTACAAAAAGAAAATCAAGGACCTCCAGGAAAAATTCAACAGTGCCGGCGTGGCAAAATTTGATATTTATCAGCAGAACAAAGACAGTGGGCAGAAGCTGAAGCTGGCCGTCACTATTTTTCAAGCCTTCAAGCTCAACCCGCCGCTGCGCTACAAAAACTTCAAGCTGCTTGAAGAAATCATGGCGACCTACGAAGAAGCGCTGAAGAAGTCTTTTGACGGCACCGAATGGCAGAAAGACCCGATGCTGCAGCTGGCTTTTCTTTACGAAATAGCCAACAAGAAAGACAAGGCAGCAGAAGTCTACATGCGCGCTCTCGACTATGTAGAAAACCCGAACGAAGAATTCGTAATCACTCACAAGTTCGATTATCTCAACCGTTCGAACAAAGAAAAACTACTCGACACTATCGAAGCCGGCGATTTCACCAGACAGGATCTCGAAGAACTCATTGGCAGCGGCAGTCAGAAGGTAACCGAAGAAGACAAGAAAAAGATCGAAGATATCATTTCCGATGCCAGATCAAAGCTTGAAGACGCCACTACAGATGAAGAACGCGAATCGGTACTCGAAGAGATCAAGGCGACGATCATCGAAAAACAGAAGCGTGGCGAACTGCCCGGCCAGGAAGAGCTGAAGAAGAAGCTCGAAAAAGAAGGCAAGACCATGGAAGAATACCTCAAGGAAAAAGGTCTCTAATCTTTACACGAGGTTTGTTATGGCGTTCCTTAAAGGATTCAGACCATCTGCAAGCAGGCGAACGGGTGTCACTCTCATCGAAATAATGATGGGTGCTTCGATTCTTGCCATGCTGTTTTTTGTCAGCTACCGACTTTTTTCATCATTCACCCGGACCCAGGAAGTCGGACACTGGGCTTCTACGACCACCAAGCAGCTCCGCAATGGCCTGACTCTGCTGCGCAACGAGCTTTCACGCGCCACCAAGCCTGAAATTGTTACCCAGAAGGGCTCAGAGCCGTTCAACACCGGCAATGGAGACCGCGAGCAGTTTCTCTATCTGCCCGACACAATCCCCTTCGAAACCGAAGATGTAAACACCGCCCGCAAACTGTTACATTTTTATATGTGCCGCCCAGGCAAACAGGGACTGCCGGGCGAGACCGATATTGGTCCCGAAATTCTTGCGGGCTCACTGTTTCTCGATGGCGGCAAGCTCAGATATCGCCGCACAGTAGAAGCACAGCCGGCCGCTTTCCCTGACAAAATCGGGGCCGTTGAGCAGGTCGTTGCTGAAAATATCAGTAAAATTGCCATTTCCTCTAAAGAAGTGGCCGACCTCAACGATCTTTCGGTCAAAAACCGCAATATTCTTACCATCTCGCTGACTGCGAAACACCCGAGATACCCGAACTCGACCGTTACCGAATCCCTTGAAGCCACCTTCGAGGTACCGACAAAACGCGGAGGACACCCATGAAAAAGTGTAGAACCGGCGTGACCTTCGTCGAAATCATGGTCGGTGTTCTGATCATGGGCATGGCGATATTGCCGATCGTCAGAATGCTCAGTGGGGTCAGCAGCGGCACCAAGTCAGACCGCAGCGAGGCAGAGGCGTTGCAGTTCGCCTGCGACATGATGGACAACATTCTGATGAAAATGGACTACGACCCGGGGATCATTGCCAGTCCCGCCTGGCAGATCGTTGAACGCGGGCATACCGACATCCGCTACCAGATTCTGGTCAAGCCGGTGGCCTGGCCGGCGATTATCAAGCCGGTTATCAGATACCACCCGACCTGCGCGGACGGCGTTGAAAAAACAGCTCTCGGGCAGCTTGAAACCGACATTCTCAGCGAAACCCGTGATCTTGCCACCATCGACAAAGAGACAGTCGATCGTCTCGGCATCGATGCGTCGCAAAATAACTTCGACCTGATGGATGTCAAACTGATCGTCGACTGGAAACCGAAAGGAACCGCAGATACAGAATTCATGAAGAACCCGATAATTCTGATATCGAGAAAGGCCCGTCTATGAAAATATTACACAGACGTGGTATTGCAATTCCACTGGTTCTGATGTTCGTTTTCGTCGTTTCAGTCTATTTTTTCTCAATGGTCTTCACCCGCAGCGAAACACGTCGCCAGGGTCTTTCGACCCTGAATCAGAGACAGGCATATTACATGGCAATGGGCGGAGTTCAGCAGGCGCTGTTGAAAATACGTCTTCTGCATCGCGAAGCATATGATGCCGGCAGTCTGGCACGCGGCATCTGCCCGTTTTTCAACCCCTATGGCGATAATCTGGTTGCCTCAAACCTTACCGGTGCCACAAAGACCCTCAAAGCCCGCAATATTTTCATGACTGACCTGAATTCTGGGCAACTGCCGGTCGCCATTCTCAACGACGGTGGCGCAGATTTCGCCATGCCCAATGACGATGAATTTGTATGGGGCTACGAAGTAACCGAACTCGAAGTTTCGACTTACTATACCTCCGCTACCGATGGTTCGGTCAGGCAGGTCGCGAAGGTCACAGCCCTCGGCACTTCTTATGACCCGAGAACCAGTAAGACCGGCCGCCGCGAAAAAGTTACCAAATCTATCGAACTGCATCGAAGAATTCAATAACTGGAGATGTTATGAGAAGGATTGCCCTTGCTGCTGTGCTGTTTCTGGCTTCCGGTTCCGTGCTCAATGCCGCTGAAAGCAAAATGGTTTCTGAGGTATTGAAAAAAACCAGCGAACTGATGCGCGAAAGAAAATACCAGGAAGCAAGACAGCTGGTATCTGAAAGTCTCAAACAAGAAAAAGAATCGCACCGCCTCTGGCTGGCGATGGGCTATATATCTGAAGCAGACGGCAAATACCAGGAAGCGCTCGAGGCATTCTATGAAGCAAGAAAGCTGAAAGCAGATTCAGAGGGCCTTAAAGAAAGAATAGCCCGTCTCGAAAACCTTCTAAAAGGCGCTGTAACACCGACAGGCACCACCTCTGAAGCAACCGAAACGCTCACCCGCGCCAGATATTTTGTTGAATCAGGCAACACCAAAAAGGGTCTGGTCGAATTTGTTAAGGCCGTCTACCTCGATCGCAGCCTTATCGGCAGCGAACAGAAAATGATCGACCTCGGCCTGAAGTTCTTTTCCAACCCTGAAAACCTTTTTACCACTGAAGAAAAAACATGCTATCTCGGCTTTTATTCGTTTTTTGCCGGCAATTACGCCGATGCCCGCCGTGAGCTGACGGATTATGTGACCAGATTTCCTGAGGGCAGTGAAGTTGCCAAGGCAAAACAGCAGCTCGATGAAATAAATCAGCTCGAAGAGCAGCTGCGCTCGATGAAAACCCCGGCAAAAACCCCGACGAAGCCGCCGGTAAAACAGGCCGACAAAAAGCCTGAAGATAAACCTGCAGAAGCAGCGAGCCCTGAAACTAACCCGGAGACTGCCAAAGTCGCCGACCAGAATGACAGTGAAGAAAAACCGGCTTATGTTCCGACTCCGAAGGTCGACGAATATGCCGGAATGGACTCAGCGCAGCTTTACAGCGAAGCAATGAGTCTTGCCGAGCGCAGGCCGTTAAAAGCCATAGGCCTGCTTGGCCGTGCCATAAATGAAGGCACCACCGATCCGCAGTATTACCAGAGCCTTGCCGATCTCTATGCCTCGCGCAAGGGGTTTGAGAAGGAAGCCATTTCGACTTACCGATCCATAATGGAAAAGTTCCCGGGCACCATGGCCGCTGCCGATGCGAAACGCAAGATTCTGCAGATGAACCCGAGTGCCGAACAGCGGGCCAAAGAAGTCTTCGAACACTTTCAGCAACAGTAAAAGACTGATCCTCCTTCAAATTTGTGCAGTTTTGCCGTCATCCCGCAAAAGCGGGAATCTTGCCTTAAACGCCTTCAATCCCTGCCTTCCCACGGGGACAAGCGCAGGGATGACGCATAAACTGACGCCCAGGATTCAAATGTGACAAGGACTCCTGGTCTTGAAATTGCAGCAAGTCCACGGGGCTGAATTAAAAGTTACAGACAAAGAAAACGGGGCTGTTTTCACAAACTGTGAAACAGCCCCGTTGCTTTAACCGTCAATCAGGTCAGTCGCGGTTGCGGCGGTCTTCGATCGTTCTGATCAGCTCGCGGCTCGGCGGTATGATTCTGAACCAGAGCTTAAGAGTTCTGGCGTTATTTTTTTCGTCTTCGGCCTTGAGCGAGATCGAGCATTCTTCAGAAGAACCACCTGACGGGTTATGGAAGATATAATCCGGCCACCATACTTTATCGAGAGCCACTTCACCCTGATAGCCCGGAACGTCAGTAAGTCTGATTTCTGAAGTTACAAAACCAGAGACGCTCTTGAAACGTTCTCTGCCTGCGGCGTAGGTCTTAACACCGTTAGGTACGCCACCGGCAAGATTGAAGGGGTTGATGTTGTCATATACCCAGTATCTGAATACCAGGCGATCGCGTGAACCCTGCTGGAAAGCCAGGCGCTTATTATTGAAAGTATCGGCACCGTTCCAGTAGCCGGTTTTCCAGAGTTTAGCCTGGTCGCTTGAGGGGAAGGCAAACAGCCACGGTTTGAAGGTTCCTGCGTCCATGCTGTTTTTCATGGCCAGGTAGAGATCGTTTTCGATATCTTCTTTGAATTCCCAGGCGGTGTCTTCGTAATAAGAAGATGTCGAAGAGTAGGTCTTATCGCCTGTATTTGAGTCTGCGGCATGCACCCAGTTATCGGTTCCGGCGCCATCAATGGCCTTGGCCAGGTTATCACTTTCACCCATGGCGAAGAGATTGCCGAATACGGCAGCTTTTTCATTCTTTGAGTTAAGCACTTCAAGCGCGATGTTGGGGCGGCCTGTGTCGAGCATTGAGGACACATAGGCAAACTTACCCCAGGCGCCATCAGGCGAACTGGCACCGGCCGGAAGTGTGCAACCTCCAAGAGAACCGCCTTTAATGACTTTATCGACTTCGAGTTTCGATGCAAATCTGTCAACATTGGCTGGGTCTTTTACAGTGCAGAGGAAATCAGTTGTGGCCGCAGCAAATGCGATTTCAGCACCAGAAAATTTGTTTCCAAGGACTTTTCCAACCGACTCGCTGCCGGTAAATCCTGGGCTGCGATTGCTCCAGGCATAATTGATATCACCATCGGGGTAGGAATTACGCACCAGAATACCGTCAGATGCAGAAACAAACATTTTGAGTGCTTTGTTCCAGCCAAAAAACTGCACCTTGCTCTCATCGACCGGGATGCCTTCTGAAAGCATCTTTTTGGTAGGAGCAGCAGCCTTGAGGTCATCTGAGATAGAGAGAGTATAAGCCGCTGAATTGTCGGCAAGACCAAAACCCATTGGCTCGTCCATGCCATCGGCGGCTACAGTTACAAGATAAGAAGAGTAACCTTTCCAGCTTGGCTGGTCAAGGAGACTGCCCAGATCGGAAACCTCTGCGCCGGTTTCATCATGAATTGAATAGTCAGAAATGGTTATTTTATCAGCGGCGACAGACTTCCAGACAAATTTCTGCAGCGGCACTACCAGTCTATCATCTACAAGTGGCAATGGACCTGTATAGGTTTTCGCATCTCCGGCCACCTTGAAACCTGCATAAGCCGGCACGCAAACATTGTAGTGCAGAGTTGGCAGAAGATTTTTCGCGTTGAAACCGTCTTTGATCGGAAAAAGATATCTGGTAAAAACATCAGGGTTATCTTCCTGGTTTTGCGGACGCTTGCCGGCTTCTACATATTCAAAATCGCCAAGATCCTCGAATACTGAGAAAATGTTATTGTTGCTTCCCTGGGCACCGATAACCGGGTTGTTATCAAATACCCTGAACTGGATTTCAGAGGTAAGAGCTTCACCGGTTTTTCCTGAGGCATCTGACTTAACCCACTGGTAGTGCGCGGGCGGCTGAGTATCGGCAACAACGACATAAACCATGGTATTACGACCTGCGGATGAGCTGCCGCTCTGATAGAGGCCTCTGACAAAGACACCACCAACCGCGTAGCTTCTTTCACGCACGGTGTAGAAATTCTTAACATCTGACTGATCTTCAATTTTCGTTCCTTCGGGCTTCAGCTCCGCCTCAACCTCAATCCAGCACCAGACACAGTCACGTGCTGATTCAAGACCGGAATGCAGGTCGACAATCCAGTAATCAGGAGCTGTCGGTGTTGAGAAACTCAGAGCCAGCTTGGCTTTGCCAACTTCATACTGTTGTGAAGAAGGTGGAGTGATGAAATACTTGGTATTGTAGCGGCCGGTCGGGTAGAAATCCATGTCGGCGGCACCCTGCATGGCGACATAGCCGGCTTTAACAATAACCCGTGCCTCTTCAGCCATATCGACAGTGAAATCTTCGTCATCAGAATTTTTAAAGGTTCGGGTAATTACACCGCCAGTCTGCATAATAGTGCCGGAACGTTGAGTAAGGGTTGAATCGAGGCCGTCCTTAAGGCCTTGAACACCGGCTGCACCAGTAGAACTCAGCTCGTAGTCGCTCAAACTCTTCGCACCGTCGTCGCCCTGCGGCTCTTTTGCGGCGGCGGCCACTTCTTCCATGTCGAAGTCTGCCGGAACCGTACCGCTTTCCATGAATGTGGCGCGGGCAATCGGGTCGTTCCAGACTGAAACCAGAACCCTGACCGCAGTTTCACGGTCGTATGTGAGCTTCCAGATAGCCTTCTCGTTCGGTGTATCGGGGGCGATAATTACACTGGGGGGTGCCTCAAAATTAACGTATCTAAGACCAACAGCAGCAGGAGGGAAAGTTCCGTCGCGGTAGTCGCCGCGGCCATTACCTGAGATTGTCCAGGCTGGGAGCGGTGCAGCATCTACTGTGGTTCCGCCAACTCCCTTTATAACGCCTTCTTCCCAGCCGGGGGGGGTGTTGGTGGTAGTTGTGCTTTCTATAACCCCTTCAAAAGCCAGTTTTGTACCGGCCGGCACAACAAGAAGCTTCATGGCTTTGTCAGCCCAGCCCTTGTAATATTTGCCGCCCTCAAAAGGCGTTCCTTCAAGACCAGCGGCTGGAATTGTCGTCTGGCCCACGCGGTTTCCTGTTCCGGGCGGGTAGGAAATAAGCCCGGTCACCGGGTCGGCCGGACCTTTAGCCGAACAGGCCAGCAGGTCTAACGGCGAAAAGACCGTGCAAAGAACGATCGTACACAGACCCAATACCTTTTTAATATGCATATTACCCCCCTCGGGCAAAACTTCTTCTGTAAGCTATACGTTAATTATACCTGAAATAATTCACTTTTTTTAAGAAGTGTGACGCTGCTGATTTTTTTAAAAATCTCTTCATAAGAAGCGGCACATGGGCCAGCTTTTTCGGCGTCAGCGGCACCGGCGGCAAGACCGACCACTGCTGCCTCTGGCAGACTCATTCCCTGGCTTCGGCCATAAATAAGACCGGCCATGGTTGCATCACCGCAGCCAACGGCCGAAACTTCTTCGGCAGGCGCCGGAATAAATTCATATTCTTCGCGACCATCCCACAGGAGAATATTGTTACGACCATCGGTAATCATGGCGCCCCAGATGCCGTGGCGTTTCAAAAGACCATAAAAATCAGCCTTCTGATCGGCAGCAAACGGGTCAAGAGCAAAGGTTTCTTTCGCTTCGTCTCGATTGTGCTTTAAAAAGAAACCGCCGGCAATAACAGCCTGACGAAGTGCTTCACAACGTGCGTCCAGATATATCTCACCCTTAAAGCCTCTGAGAGTCTCGAGAACGCGGCGATAAAAATCATTGTTTCTTTTTCCGGGAATAGTGCCCGACATGGCAATAAATGAGGCTGAAGCAGATTCAGCTGCCACCAGGTCTAACATGGAAAGAATTTCGCTCTCTTTTAATTCTTCGCCGTCTTCTATCCACCAGCGGTGCCGGCCGGAATTGCCGTCAAAGATGTTGATCCCGGCGCGGGTCTCGGTCGAGACCGAGACATATCTGGCATTGATGCTCTGCTGATTGAGTTCGGCCCTGATTTTTTCGCCATTGCTGCCGCCGGCAAAGGTCAGTGCCAGAGCCGGCCGCCCCAGAGTCTTGAGCATGCGCGCCACATTGATCCCCTTGCCACCGACCGTGAAAGGAATTCGGTCGACGCGGGTACCGCCTGTCAGTCTGCCAGGTTCGTTAAACAGCTGATAATCGAGCAAAGGGTTAGGAGTGATGGTCAGAATCATTGTGTTTACCGTTCATATTTACATCAGCACTGATTTAAAGTATCATCTGCGCATGGAAAATGAAACTTTTTCTTTACTGATATTTCACGGTTCGGCGCGGCCCGAAGCCAATGCAGCAGCGGTAAGCTTTGCAGAACGTCTCAAGAAGCGTATCGGCAAGACCAGCTTTGCAATCTGTTTTCTGAAGGGGGTTGCACCCGAACTGGCAACGACTCTCGAAGAAGCTGTAGCCAGAGGCTTCAGAAAGATTCGCCTGATCCCATTGTTTCTTCTGCCCGGAACCCATAACAGCAAAGACATTCCGGCAGCAGCAGATGTCATAAAAAATGCGTACCCGCAGGTCGAAATCGAAATACTCGACTGCCTGGTAGAAATGCCTGAATTTCTTGAACTGATCGGCAATAAACTCCATAACCAATGACCAGCGACGCCAACTATAGAGGACTTGTAAAAAAGACGTTTTTTTCAGCGACAGTCGCTGTTGCGCTTTTTGCCGCGGCAATTGCGGGCTTTTACTTTGGCTGGAGTCAGATAAAAAAACCGATGCTGGTTGCCCTGACTTTCCATGCGGTGACCGAAAAACCATCATACCCATGGGAAATCCACCCGGAACCCTTTGACAGCTTCATCAGACAATTCAGACGGCACGAATTCGCGCCGGTTAACCCGGCCAGTCTGCCCGCAATGCTCGATCATGGCTTTTCCGGACGCCATGTTCTCGTCAGCTTCGACGATGGACTGGCAACTTCAGCAGAGGCCATAAAAAAACTCTATCGCGATTACGGCATCAGATCGGTATTTTTCATCATCAATGATCTGGTCGGCACGCCGGGCTATGTCGACCGGCCGACACTTCTCGACCTGCAGAACAATTTCGGCTGCCACATTGCGCTGCATGGCAAGCGCCATTATGAAGTCACGAAGATTCTGCAGGAAGGCGGCGACCTGACCGGGGAAATCGAACAAGCACGGGTCGAACTTTCGGCCTGGATGCACAGCGTTGTCGACTGGTATGCATACCCCTATGGCGATTTCAACGCCTCAGCCGCCGCCGCCATCGCTTCAACCGGCATAAAGCTGGCCTTTACCATCGAAGGCGAAGAAATTACACCTGCTCAGAACCGCATGCTGCTGCCGAGGGTGATGTATCTCAAAGGGGCCAAAGAAGCCGGAGAGTCTGACCCGTCTGACTGGCTGCCGCCAAAATCGGCGAGCACCGGGTCGCTGACAATAACCCTATAATTACTTGTCGCTTTTATCGGGCTAAGCTGGGTAGCAAAATTTCTGCAGTTCAACCGTGCCCGCAAAGCCGCCCGCGCGGCAGCTTCGAAAGAACAGTGAAAAAGTAGAAAAGCAGGGTAACCTGTAAGCCGGGTTCTGTACCTCCTGCGAGGCGTCGGTCATCTATCTGGGATCAGAGTTACCCCTGACCTCAAGCGACTTACCCGGAGTAGTAGCGAAACGGGCCGTTTCATCCCCCTGTTTAGTCTTGCTCCGGCGGGGTTTACCAGGAGACGCTGTCGCCAGCGCTCCGGTGCGCTCTTACCGCACCTTTTCACCCTTACCTGTGTCTTGCGACCATCGGCGGTGTATTTTCTGCTGCACTTTCCGTCCCCGGAAAATTCCTTTTCCGAAGCCTGGGTGTTACCCAGCGCCATGCCCTGTGGAGCCCGGACTTTCCTCATCCTTGCGGACGCGACCGACCGGTTACCCTGCAAATCTACCTTTTCAAAAACTATTCAACCTTAACATTCCGTCTGGCGCCGGTCAGACGCATAATCAGGCCGGCCTTGCCCGACGGATAGAGGGGTTCTTTTTTTCTTCGCGAGAAACCACAACGTTCGCAGGCATAGATACGCCGCTGCAGGCCGAGCGTATTTTTGCCGGGTTCTTTGAGAGTTTCACTGCTGACTTTCAACGCCCCGTTGCAACGTGGGCAGCGTTCGACAAAGAAAATGATGTAAAACAGAAACAGACCGATCAGAAGGGCGAGAAGAATTTCTTTTGAGGTCCAGAGGAAATACTGCAGATCGAACACCTGCTAAGCTCCGGTAGCTCTCTGCTCATCGCGCTTCAATTCATCGAGCAGCATTCTTCTGATCGCTTTGACGCCTTCAAGAAAGCCGACACCATCGTTATTGGCGGCATTATTAGGCAGAATCACCTGATTGAGAATCTTTTCGCCCATTTCTCTGGTGATAAGATATTTAAGGCCAATACCGACGCGCAGGTGAACCTTACCGTGGGCAGCACCTTCTGGAAGCAGGGCATAGATCAGAATGCCTCTCTTGTCGAGGCTGATCGAGCGGATCCATTCTGAGAAAAAGCTTTCGACCTGGCTCTGAGCTTCTGCGAGATTATCGACCCGCAGGGTTTTGATCATGACTCTGATGCGCATCTTTTCTTCAATTTCAGCACAGTCGGTAACGATCTGCCGGCGCAGTTCGGGTTTGATCAGCTCAGCTTTGTCGTCGACATATTTAGCCGCATCTGGCACCTGTGCCTTAACCACTGCAGAACCGCTGCCAGGGACAGATGCCGCCTCAGATGCCCTCTGAGCCAGCAGGGGCTGAAAGCTCAACATACAGAGAGCAATAACCAGAAAAAGAGCTAATCTGAAAGATTTCATAATCAAACCCGCTGGCCTGTCCAGTAAATAAGCATACCACAATTAGAACAAGTCTCAGCTCCCTCATGTGAGGTTACCGCGCTCATAAGACCGGCCGGCATGCCCATGCCACAGGCCGGGCAGGATGGGTTTTCTGTCGGAAAAAGCACCTGACCACGTTTTTTATGGCGAAGTTCTTCGTATTTTTCAAGAAGATCGGCGGCAATTTTCAGGCTTGCCTGAGAGCGCTGCGTCTGCAGCAGGTCAAGTTCTTTGCGAACCCCGGTTATTTCTTCGGCAACCCTGGTTTTAACCTGTTCAAGGTGGTCGCGGCGGCCAGCAACGACTTTCTGCCCTTTGACAGTGTCTTTTTCGAGGGTTTCGATTTTTTCCATGTCTTCGAGAATCTTGCCTTCTTCGGCTGAGGCCTTTTCGCGCATACTGGCGAGCTCTTTTTCGATCGCCTTGTAGCTGGCTGGTGAAAGCCCGGCGCTCTGCATCTTCATTTCGGCAAGCTTTACCTGCTGGTTAAGGTCATTAAGCTCTGTTTCAGCTTTACGCCGGCGCAGCTGAATCTTTTTCAGCAGTGCCAGCTTTTTTTCGATCAGCTGTGCATCTGCCTCGATTTCGTTCTGCATCCGGACAACCTTCTGTTTCTTTTCTTCAATCTGGTCTCTGGCTGTATCGATTTTCAGATCCAGCTCCTGAAGCGGAATCAGCGGCTTACATTCTATCACTTGCTACCTCAATGATTCGGGGTTGAATTAACAGGCTGTACATTATCAGAAGCCGGAGCAGGTGTCAATCAATTCAACCCGAACCACATGGCAGATATGGCATTTGATGAGGCTTTTACCGCGAATGGCATTGACCTTGAACAATAAAGATGCTAGACTGATTTTTCTCATTTAACTGGAGGTAGCCATGGAGTCAATCCCCACAATCGCAATCGTAGGACGGCCAAATGTTGGCAAGTCATCACTCATGAACAGAATCGTCGGCTACCGGCACGCAATCGTTGACCCGACCCCGGGTGTAACCCGCGACCGCAACTACGCCGAATCAATCTGGAACGGCAGGCACTTCAACCTTGTCGACACCGGCGGTCTCGACCCCGATGATTCAAAGCCCCTGATGACCTCGATCAAACAGCAGGTCGATTACGCCCTGCACGAAGCAGATGCGATCATCTTTGTCTGCGACGGTAGAGCCGGCCTGGTTCCTGACGACAAACAGATCCTTAATTTTCTGCGCAAGCACTGGTCGGGGCACCCGATGTATGTTGCCATCAACAAGCTCGATAACCCGAACGATGAATCGCAGCTCGCAGAATTCTATGAACTCGGCATCGACCCGCTTTACCCGATTTCGGCCGTGCACGGACACGGAGTAGCCGACCTTCTCGACGTAGTGGTCGAAAAGATGCCGGTCAACGATATCGATGAAGAGGAACTCGAACGCCAGGAAAAGGCGCTCGAGCGTATTGCCATCGTCGGCAAGCCGAACGTCGGCAAGTCGATGCTGTTCAACAAACTGATTGGCGAGAATCGCTCGATCGTCGACAACGCTGCCGGCACGACGCGCGACACAATCCTTTACAAGCATGTGCGTGGCGGCAAGACTTACAATTTTATCGATACCGCCGGTCTGCGTCGTCCTGACCGTGAAAAAGACGATGTCGAACAGTATTCGGTCTACCGAACTCTGGGTGCCATAAAGAATACCGATCTGGTCATTCTGGTCATGGATGCTTCCAAAGGTGAGATCACCTATCAGGACAAACGCATCGCCGGCCGGGTAATCGACAGTGGCGCAGGCTGCATCATCGTCTGGAACAAATGGGACATCGCAAAACACGATGAACATTTCTGGGCACAGCTGATCAAGGAAACCCGCGAGGAGTTTCCGCTGCTCGCTTTTGCTCCGATGATCGCCACATCTGCCAAAACCGGACTGCGCGTCAACAAACTGTTTGAAATGATCGACCACGTGCAGGAAACCGGACGACGACGCATTGCCCCCGAAACGCTCAAAACCATTCTTTACGATGCGGTCACCATTCAGCCGCCACCTACTTATAAAGCCCGCGAGCTCAAGCTTAAATCGCTGATACAGCTCGATGGCCCGCCGATCGTTTTCAAGCTCAAGTGCAACGAGCCGAAGGGCGTGCATTTTTCTTATCAACGCTATCTGCTCAACCATATCCGCCAGGAAGAAACCTTCGAAGGCTGGCCGGTAAAAATCATCACAGGACACTGACCGATGAATTTTGTTTATGCCGCCCTGTTCGGGTATTTCTGCGGTTCGCTCCCAACCGCTTACGTTGTCGCACGGCTGTTTTATGGTATAAACATCTTCGAACACGGCAGCAAGAACATGGGAGCAACCAATGTTTACCGGGTGCTTGGCACCTGGCCATTTGCCGTCACACTTGCGGTCGACGTTCTCAAGGGCATGGTGGCGGTGCTTGCGAGCGCCCATTTCTGGCCCTGTGCGCCAGCGCTTTACTTTACTGCAGCTGCGGCTGCCATGGCCGGACACACTCTTTCATTCTGGGTCAGATTCAAGGGTGGAAAAGGAGTAGCAACAGGCCTCGGGGTCTTCATGGCCCTGGCAGGGCATGCTGCTCTTGCAAGCCTCGGAGTTTTCATGGCAACCCTGCTGGTAAGCAGGATGGTTTCGCTTAGTTCGATCCTGGCCGCAGCTCTGCTACCGGTCTTCATTTATCGCTTTCAGGAACTCGGTCCGGTTTACAATCCTTACCTGACCGGCTTTGCCACGTTTATTGCCCTGTTTGTCATTATCAAGCACAAAACCAACGTGCAGCGAATTCTCAAGGGCGAAGAAGCAAAACTGCCGTGGCGGGTAACCGCCAAACCGGCAGAAGCCAGATCAGACAACAATGAGGAGGCAAAAAAAGAATGAACTTTGCCGTCATCGGAGCCGGGTCATGGGGCACTACTCTGGCCGACCTTCTGTGCCGCAACGGTCACCGTGTCAAACTCTGGGCCAGAGAACCAGAAGTCGTCGCGGGCGTGGCAGAATCGCACCGTAACCCTTATTTTGTCACCCATCTTGAACTGCATGGCAGTCTGACCTGCTCGAACAGCCTCACCGAGGTTCTCTCCGGTTCAGAGATCGCTCTGTTGTCAATTCCTTCAAGCTTCATCAGATCAGTTATCGAGCCATGCAGAGACGAACTGCGACGCCTGCGCGGTGTTGCAAACGTTGCCAAAGGCTTTGAGCGAGGCACCGGGCGGCGCATTTCGCAGGTCATCTGTGAAATTCTCGGAGTATCGCCAGACTCACAGGCTGACCACGTCGCATGTCTGTCAGGGCCAAACCTTGCCGATGAGGTTGCCCAGAAGAAACTGGGAGCTTCTGTCATCGCTTCCCCAGATGAAGAGCTCTCAGAGATCCTGCAACAATGCTTTTCAACTCCATATTTCAGAGTCTATCGACATGGCGACCGCACCGGGGTCGAACTGGGCGGCACTCTGAAAAACATTTTCGCGATTGGCGCCGGCATCGTCGATGGTCTTGAGCTTGGTGACAACGCCAAAGCTGCATATCTGACGCGAAGTCTGCATGAACTGGTGCGGATCGGCACCGCTCTTGGCGGCGAACCCCAGACTTTTTACGGTTTAACCGGGCTTGGCGATCTGATGGCGACTGCGTCTTCGCCACTTTCGCGCAATCATCGACTCGGTCAGGCCATTGCCCGCGGCACCAGCCTTAAAGATTTTACCGAATCGACTAAAATGGTGGTCGAAGGAGTCGAGGCTGCAAAAATTGCAAGTGAGTGGGGCAAAAAACTAACTCTTCAGCTGCCAATTACCGAAGAATTATGCAGGGTACTTTTTGACGGTCGCCCCCCGGATATTGCTGCCGCAAATTTGATGGGGCGTTCATTAAAGGCCGAAACCGACTGATAATCTCAGGAGTTGCAGATAATGAAGTTTTTCCGCTCAGGTCTGTTCATTACGATGGTTCTGGTGTTCCTTGCATCAATTTTTTTCACGATCGTCTACTTTCAGAAATCGGTGCCGGAGCGGCCGATGCCGGCTTCGCCCGACGCTCCGAAAGCCGCTGTCGAGAAAAGCACTGAAACAGACCTGAAAACCGAAATCAAACCGGTTCAGATAGTCTTTTCCGATGGTCTACAACAGATTCCGGTAAATGAACTGCCGCTTCTATCGGTCACAAAGAAAAATGACCAGGTCGTCAAAATTGAAGCTGACGGCGAACTGGCCAAGCAGGCCATCGCCAGTCTTACCCTGACAAACGTAAAGCAGGCAGCTCCTGCAAGAGTTGAAGGCGGCAAAAACGATTTCCAGAGAATCGTCAGAGGCGAACCCGGCCTTGGCATCGACAAGGACAAAACCCTCGCCGCTCTTGAGAAAAGTCTGGTTGAAAACTATAACGCCACCAGCTTTGCAGTAGATCTTGCAATTAAACCTACCGAAGGAAAGGACGGCTTTTCAAGCAAAATGCGTGAAATGGGTTTTAACACTCTCGTCGCCACTTTTTCGACCCTGCATCCCGGTCATATCGACGACCCCGAGCGTAATGTGAATCTTGAAATCGCCAGTCACAAAATCGACGGCCTCATAATTCCTCCAGGTGGCAAATTCAGCTTCAATAAAGTTGTCGGCCCGCGCACCGAGAAATGCGGTTTCAAAAAAGCCGGGGTCATCTCACAGGGAAAAGTTATTCCTGGTCTGGGTGGCGGAATCTGCCAGGTCAGCACCACCCTCTACCGTGCCACTCTTCTCAGCGGGATGAAAATCGATGAACGCCACAATCACTCGATTTATGACGGCATCGAATATGCCGACCGCGGCCTCGATGCAGCGGTAGCCTGGGGCGCTAAAGATTTTAGATTTACAAATACTCTTGATATTCCGGTATTGATTGTCAGCCGAGCCGGCAAAGGCAAGGTCGAAGTCGAAATTTATGCTGAGAAAAAGCCCTTTGACACTGTCGTACTTGAGACGAGAAACGAAGTCAAACATCCTTACGAAGTTCAGAAGAAAAGCAATTCTTCCCTGAAAAAAGGTGAAGTCAAAATCGTTCACCCCGGTGTGCATGGATACAGTGTCGAAGCCTATCGAACCATTATCAAAGATGGCAAGGCCAGCAAAGAAGAGCGTCTGAGCAAAGACCGCTATCTGACCTTCAACCGGATCGAGGAGATTAATAATTGAAAAAGCTGTTTGCCGTTCTGCTGTTTGTTGCAGTAACTCTTTCGCAGGCCAATGCAGCGCTCGACCTCTCAGTTTTTACCATCAGAGGTTTTGAGGGCAAGGGGCCTCTTGAATTCAACGCCCCGGAAGAACTGCTGCTGCTTCAGGACGGTCGAATAATCGTTGCCGATCAGCGCAACAATCGCCTGCAGGTTCTTACACCCGATGGCGATTTTGCCAGAGCGATTCCGCAGCTGGTGGCCTCAGACCCGATTCGTGCCGACGGCAAGAAACAGACATCGGCCAAGGCTCTGATACCGCCGCGCAACGCTTCAGAAGCCGGCAACATCTGCACTGATCCGGCGTTTCTTGCCGAAGTTCAACGTTATTTTCCGCGACCAACCGGCATGGCTTTCGACAGCAAAGGCCGGCTTTATGTATCGCTGAGTGAAAGCGACATTATTGCGATTCTCGACTTCCCAAGCGGCAAGGTCACCAGCACCTTCGGCCGTTCAGGCAGAGGCCAGGGCGAATTGTTCGGGCCGATGGACATCGACATCAGCGCTGACGGACGTATCGCCGTCGCCGAGGGCCGCAACAAAAGGGTTCAGATTCTCAACGATGCCGGCAAGTGCCTTAAAGAACTTGTTTACCAGGAAGAAACCAAAAAGGGTGCCTTCAACGCCGTGCCTCCCCGTGGTGTTTACTGGATGAACGACGGTAATCTGGTGGTCACCTACCCGACCTTCAATCAGGTCGTCTGCTGGGAGCCCAAAGAAGGCAAAATCATCTGGCGTTACGGCAGCGGCAAGGGCAGTGAAAAGGGCATGCTCAACAGCCCGTCATATATAACCGCCAGCCTCGACCAGAACCTGCTGATCAGCGACACTCTCAATCACCGCATTGTAGAAATTACTCGCGAAGGCAAGTTTTTTGAACATCATGGCCGCCGCGGCTCAGCCCCCGGCCGTCTTCTGATGCCGCGCGGCATGGCGCTCAACCGCGATGAGACTCTTATTATCGCTGACCAGGGCAACAACCGCGTGCATTTTTTCCAGCCAGGGCAGGCAACAGTAATTCTGCGTGAAGCCAAACAGCTGGCACTCAAAGACGACTGGGATGCCGCCCTGACCCGCATTGAAAAGGTTCTCTATCTACAGCCGAACAACGAACAGGCCCGCGACCTGATGGTTAACGCCCTGTATTTCTTCGGCAACCGCGCTTTCAATGACCGGGACTATTACAAAGCCGAAGAATTTTACCGCCGGGTGCTCAGATACAGGCCTGACGACGCCAATATTCCGCAAAAGCTCGATGCAATTTTCTGGGCTGCAAATCAGGGCTTGATTGCTTCGATAGTTTTTGGCATTATAGCAGTCATAGCTGGTCTGATTATTGTCTGGATAATCAAGGTTCTGCTTACCAGATTCATCTTTACACAATCCCAGGAGTAAGCTCTTGTCACTGAACAAAATTCGCAATTTCTGTATCATCGCTCACATCGACCACGGTAAGTCGACCCTGGCCGACCGCCTGATCGAGTTTACTTCTACCGTCAGCAAACGGGAAATGAAAGATCAGCTTCTCGATTCAATGGACCTTGAAAGAGAACGCGGCATCACCATCAAAGCCCAGGCCGTGCGCATGCTTTACACCAGCAAAAGCGGTGAAGAATACTGTTTCAACCTCATCGACACCCCAGGCCACGTCGATTTTTCCTACGAAGTTTCGCGCTCGATAGCCGCCTGCGAAGGGGCACTGCTGGTCGTCGACGCCAGTCAGGGCGTTGAAGCTCAGACCATGGCCAACGCCACCCTGGCAATCAACCAGAACCTCGAAATCATACCGGTCATCAACAAAATTGACCTGCCGGCTGCTGATCCAGACAAGGTCAAAGAAGAAATCGAAAACCTCATCGGCATAGACTGCTCTGAAGCCCTGCTGGTTTCTGCCAAAGAGGGCCGCGGCGTTCCTGAACTGCTTGAAGCCATAATTCACCGCATTCCGGCGCCCAAGGGCGAACAGAACAAAACACTCCGGGCCCTGGTTTTCGATGCCAACTATGACTCTTACAAGGGCGTCATCGTCTACTGCCGCGTTGTCGATGGCATGCTCAAAGCAAGAGACCGCATCAAATTCAAGGCAACCGACGCCTCTTTTGAAATTATCGAAGCCGGGGTTTTCACGCCCAAACCAGTTATCACCAACGAACTCGCCACCGGCCAGGTTGGTTTTTTCCATGCAACGATCAAGGAAATGGGATATGTAAACATCGGTGACACCGTTGTGCTCGAAAAAGCACCAGAAGTTGCCCCGATCCCTGGTTTTCAGAAGGCGAAACAGATGGTTTTCTGCGGTCTTTACCCGGTCGAAACCAATGCCTTCAACGACCTGCGCAATGCTCTCGACAAGCTCACACTCAACGATTCGAGCCTGTCGTATTTCCCCGAAAACTCGCTGGCGCTCGGCTTTGGCTTCAGATGTGGTTTTCTTGGCCTGCTGCACATGGAAATCATCCAGGAACGCCTCGAACGAGAATATGACCTCGACCTCGTCACCACGGCGCCAAACGTCATTTATGAAGTCGTCTTGAAAGACGGAACAGCCTACGAGATCGATTCGCCATCGAAACTTCCTGATTACAATGAACTTGAAGAGATCAGGGAGCCATTTGTGCATGCAACCATTTTCATGCCGAAAGAATACATAGGCACGATCATGGAACTCGCCCAGGACCGCCGCGGCGTCATGAAAAACATGGAATTCATCTCTGAAAACCGTGTTTCAATTTCTTTCGACCTGCCGCTTTCAGAAATCATTGTCGACTTTTATGACAAGCTGAAGAGCCGCACCCGCGGTTATGCTTCGCTCGATTACGAACACATCGGCAACCGTGCCGCCGATATTTCGCGCGTCGATATTCTCGTAAACGGTGACCGGGTCGATGCCCTTTCATTCCTGTGCCATCGCGAACGCGCCGAATACCGCGGCCGCAACGTTATCACCAAACTGCGCGGTCTGATTCCGCGCCACCAGTTCCAGATTCCTCTGCAGGCGGCAATTGGCGCCAAGATCATCGCTCGCGAAAATATTGCCGCCCTGCGCAAAGACGTTACCGCCAAGTGTTACGGCGGCGATATCACCCGCAAACGCAAGCTGCTCGAAAAGCAGAAAGAGGGTAAAAAGCGCATGAAGATGGTCGGCAACGTCGAAATCCCACAGAAAGCCTTCATGGCAATTCTCAGGCCCGACGACGATTAAAAAAATTTAAAACAAACCAGAAAACCCGGTGCAAAACACCGGGATTTTTTTTGGCACGAAAGTTAAGGTAGACCTTTTTTATGTTATGCTTAAGCATCAGCAAACACTAAGGAGGATTTATCAATGCTTAAGCGTATTTTATTTACCGTCGTTTTATTAGGATTATTTTCTTCCGGAATGGTTCTGGCAGAAGGCAGTGGCAAAAGCAGCGAAACAGCCGTTAATCAGGTATTTACCGGGCGATCAGAATACCAGAACCTTCGAGCTTGCCTTGATTTTGTCGCAGACGTGATGACAGCTTCCAATGTTAAATACAATGAAGCAAGGGTTTCGCCGATCGTTATGTCGGAAGAATGGTATGAATTCCCCATGGAATTAGGCTGGCTCGGAGTCCAGAGCGATCTGGCTCCAGTCTGCGAAAAACTGCTTTCCTATTCTTTTGGCGGGACAAAACTTGCCCAGAGTGCTTTAAATATCTCATGTTCCGCTGATTCAACCGAAGATGGTGAGCCTTTTCTGTTTGTCACAAGCCAGAAAAAGCTGATCTGTCTCGCGGGCGATAGCAAGAGCAACAAAGAAAACAATGCTCAGCTGTGGTCTTCTGTGTTCAAACAGAATCAGCGGACTGTCAAAGCCATAAGAGGCCTTCTGCTGGCTACCACTTTTACGCCTCAGGTCAGAAAAAGAATTGAAAAAAATACCGGCGAAAAGCCTGGTAATAAAAAAACCTGGCTCACCAACCTGCGAATCGACGGGGACAACCGTATTCAGATCACCGGATATGGTCTTGATGCCAAAGAAGTTACAAAGCTCGGAGAAGAGCTTTTCAAAACCGGTCATTTCACCGAAGTTTTTCTGACCAGTATGAACAAAAATGTTTATGAAAAGGTTCCGGTCTGGCGTTTCGACATTACCGCCAAGGTAAACTGAGTTTCCCGTAAGAGTCTTAAATACAAAAAGCCGGGCTTTTGCCCGGCTTTTTGTATTTAAAATAGCATTGTTATTGCTCGGATACGTAATAATCGAGCTGGCGTGAGCAGTAAAGGCAGTTTTTGGCTTCTTTTTCGCTGTAGATGAATGATTCGCCGCAGGTAGGGCAGATTTTTACCGGATAGACCGGATCTTTGTCGTAATTTTTCATGCGCACATACTGCCAGCCAAAGATGTTGCGTCCAGACGCCATGAATTCGTCGACAATGATCTTAGCAGAGGCTTTACGGGCAGCATCATCACTCTGCACTTCGGGTGCCCGCTGACGCAGAAAAAACTTGTGAGTTTCCGGCATTTTTTCGGGGTCGATCTTCTTCATATCGACAAAGACCCTGATCCCACGGCCATTTGAGCGATCATAAAGAGTGAGGGCATATCGGCCAATTTTATCATTCATGATCAGATATTTATTGCCAACAGTACACCCAGTCAGATACTGAATGGCGTCGGAAAGGCAAACCTGAGTTTCGGTAACCGCGCCAAGCTTCTTGACATCGCCAAGTTTCTCTTTGGCGAGCAGAACCATTTCTACGCCTATCGGAATGCCGGGTGCGCGTTTGGTATGAAATTTATAAACTTTTTCGACGAGTTCGTTAAATTCTGCATCAGTCATGGTGCCCCTCCGAGGTTGTTTCTATCAGTATTCCATTTTAAATTAAAAAGCGCAAGATACTCAGGCGTTCAATTTTTCAAGAGCCAGGCGGGCAGCTCTCTTCACATTTTTTGAACGATCATTTTTCGAGATGCGCCCGAGACACTCTCTTGCAATTTCACTGCTGCTAGGAGAGAGGGCCTTTACCACAGCATACCTGACCTCTTCAGAAGAGTCTTTTTCATAAGAAATCACGAAATCAATGGCTTCGGCCGAGCCAATACGACCAAGCGAATTGACCGCCGAGGCTCTGACGAACTCGTTTTCATCACGGGCGGCGGCTGAGAGCAGAGCAACTGCCTCAGGCTGCTGAAAATCGCCAAGAGTATTTGCAGCACTGCCTCTGATATTTGGGCTGGTATCAAGCAGACTGCGGCGGAGCTTTTCGAGATTTGGCGGCAATGGCCCGATTTCTTCAAGCTTTTTGACCTGCCCGGTCGATATTTTTTCGGGTGCAGGCTTTTCTGCAGTTCTGGTCTTTGCGTTTCCGAGCTGGGCATTTCGACTTGCCAGCAGTTTAAGTTCGTCATCGAGTCTTCGTGAAACAGCAATTAGCTCTTCGAGGACTTCAAGATTTTCATTGCCCATCAGTGCCAGAGAAGCCTTGTAACTGACTTCCGAATCGGAGTCATTCAGAAGTTTTTTTAAAGCCTTGATCGAACGCTCGTCTTTCATCTGCCCGAGAACTTCAACCCTGACAAGCTTTGCATCACGACCACTCTGAGCCGAAAGCGTTTCGAGCTGAGCAAAAACTTCGTCATAGGGAAAAGCGGCAATGGCCTTGGCTGCCGAAAACCTGACCACGTCATTTTCATCGGTAACACATCTGAACAGTGCCTTCAAAGCTTCTGGCTCAAGCGTAGTACCGAGAGCATAGGCAACAGAAGCCTTAACAAAGCGGTCTGGATCATCTATGGCTTCAATAAGAGCCGCGAGAACCCGCTCGTCTTTTCGACCACTCAGTGCAGCAGCCGCAGAATATCTTACCGCAACATTTTCATCTTTAAGTGCCCGGAGCAATGATTCGACAGATTTGTCGTTCTGCATACCTCCCAGAGCTTCGGCGGCCATAAAACGCACCGACTCGACCTCGAAGGGGTTTGCCAGCGCTTCAATCAGTGGTTCGACGACATCTTCGTTGTCAAGACCGATTGCAGCCTTGGCAGCCATCTGGCGCATCTGCTGACTGTTGTCTTTTAGACCTCTGACAACGAGGTCCTTGCGCGGCAAAGGCGTGCCATCAGGCTGAAAATACTCAACAGGAAGCTGGTCGATCTTGAAAACCACCATTTCCTTGAATTTATATGGGTTGGCATCGATTTCCTCTTCCTGATTCTTTTCTGCATCGGCCTTCGTCGGTTTTTCATTATCATGGCCAATCGCCTTGATCAATGCCGCATCGCTGCGCCGAGACACTTCAAGCAGGGGTTCGATGGCACGCGGGTCGCCGATCTGACCGAGACTCTCTGTCGCGGCAAGCGATATGCTCTGATCCGGTTCGTAAAGAGCTTCTATCAAAGCGGGGACCGCCTCGACAATTTTCTTTTGCCCGGCCTCTCTTATGGCTTCTATGCGTTTTTCAACCGGGGCAGAAAATGTTTTGATCAAAACCAGAGGGTCAGTTATCTCTTCATACTGCGGGGCCGGGGTTTTATCGGCCGGGCGCTCCCGGCTTGCAGCCGTGGCTTCAGAAGTCGCGGGCTTATCTTCTTTAATCGGCTTTTCGGCAGTAGCAGCAGAGGGTTCCGCCTCGGCAGCTCTGACAGGGTTTAACCTAGCAGATTCCTGGGCAGTCTGATCGACGGTTGCAGCCGTTTTTGGCACCTTGATTTCGGGTGCAGGCATTTGTTCTGCTTTGCGTCGGCGGCCGACAAAAATGCGAACAGCCACAATCGCTACCAGAACCAGAACCCCAACAATCAGTGCATAATCTATGTTTGTCATCGCGTTACTTTATCGACTTCATAGTATAATATATTAACAATACTAATTGGCAAATTTTCTTAGGTGGTTAAACAACAGTGCGGGAAATCGGTAATGTATTGATATCTGACGAAGTCTGGCAGACCCACTTCGGCTGTAATCTCGAAGCATGCCTCGGCTGCTGCTGCAAATACGGCGATCTTGGTGCGCCAATCAGCGAAGAAGAAGAGGCAATGATTGGGGAGCATCTCGACAAAGTAGCTTCAATGCTGTCGCGACAGAATCTGCAATTATTGAAAGGCGGCATCAGCGAGCGCTACAAAGGCAGCCTGCATATTGTCGAAGTGGCCGAAAACACACCGTGCCCGCTATCTTTCATCGATGAAAATGGCGTGATTCTATGTTCATTGCACCGTTACACTCTCGAGAACCATCTGCCATTGCTTGATGTCAAACCACTGTGGTGTTCGCTTTTTCCGCTGATCATCAAAAAGACCGCGACCGGTTGGCTGATCAACTGTCATATTCCAGAATTTTGTCGGTCGATCGACAATCCCCCGCCTCTGCTGCTGAGTTTTGCCGATCTTCTTACCAGCCTTTTCGGCCCTGAATGGGTCGAAGAAGTCAGAGAAGCCTACAAAAAAGAAGAAAAAATGCGTAAAGGCGGAGTTTTATGAGTTTAAAAGACTTTTTCTTGCGCTTCTGGCCATGGCGACGGTCAGACGAAGACCGCTTGAAGCATCTGCACCGACAGATCGACTCGGCAATCGAAGACGCAAAAGTCCGTCTGGCCGACTCGATGGCAACGCGGGCCGGTATTGAACGCCAGTTACAGCAGACTGACTCTGGCAGCGTTTCAGACGACCGAAAAAGTATGCTGGCAACCTCACTCAGCGGTGAACAGAAAATATCTGAAAAGCTTACCAGCCTGATTTCAGAGCTGAATGAGCGAAAACGACAAATAGAACTCACTCTTGAACAGAGCCGACTGCGCAAAAGAAGCGCCGAGGCCAGTCAAATGCTGGCCTCGGTATATAGAGACTTTGGTTCTGATCTTGAATTGAACAACTTTCTCGAAAAATTTTCGAGTCAGGCCCTCAAGATTGAATACACCGCAGAAAGCAATCTGCGCATCGAGCTTTTAAACAGGCCCTCAGATCAGTAGAACATTTTTTTCCAGCTGCCGGCAGTTGGCTGCGATCTGGTTTTGATCGCTTTTGAGCCATCTTTTTCGCCGTATTTCAGCTCATCGTAGCGATTGAAATATTCGCGGGCTGCATCGGCCTGATCCATCTTTACTAGAATTTCACCAGCCGAAGAATAGAGTTCAGCGCTCTCGCGATGTTTGTCGATCAGCTCACGAACCAGCCAGAAAGCTTCTTCAAGGTAGCCCTTGCTGACAAGAACCTTGCTGAGAAACCATTTGGCATATTCATGTTCAGGGTTGACCTTCAGTGTCCGGCGGTATTCCTTGATCGCTTCGTCTTCCATCTTCAGGCTGTAGTATAGATTCGCGATGCGATAACTGAGCTCGGCATTCTGAGGATCTTTGGCCCGCATATCCTTGAGGCGGTGATAATAGCGTTCACGGTCTCTGACGATTGACCCGGTGATTCCGGGGTCGCCACTGTATGAATATGGCAGAAAAGCAACTAGAAGAAGCAGGGCCGCAACCGGTGCCAGAAGTTTTTTCATCATAAAGAATTTCCTCCGCAACGGTCTAATCGGAAGCAATCACCTTTTTTTTAACCATACAAAAAGAGGCCGGCACCTGGCCGGCCTCTTTTTTATGAATCAGCAGTAGAAGATCAGTTGTCGACTACGCCTTCCTGAGAAGCATCTTCGACTTCAGGAGCATCATCGCCGTTAGAAGAATCGTTCGATTCAGTTGCACCACCCATATTTTCAGAGGTATCAGACTGTTTGAGGTTTTCATCAAGTTTCTGGCTGTAGGCATTGGCATCAGCTTCACCCTGTTTCCAGCCGTCTTTGGCAGCCTGAGAAATGGTACCGAGCAGGTCGCCGAACTTGAGGTCGGAGTTAGCGGCAGTCTGACCGACTTTTTCAATGGCCTTACCAACGTAGTCAAGCACAGTGCCGACTTTTACCAGCACAGCACCGACTTTTTCAAGAGCCGCGCCTATGGCTGCGGTCCAGGGGATGGCTGAGAGAACTTTGCCAATAGCCTGCAAAGCCTGACCGACGGTTTTCAGGAGCTGACCGATTTTCTGCAGCAGCTGGCCGGTTTTGATAAGAGCCTTCTGAATGCCGGCGGCAACCTTGGTCATTTTGTCGAAGGTGTTGTCATCGCCGCTGATGGTTTCGCCAATGGCTTTAAGTTCGCCTTTGGTATCCTTGAGGCTGCCCTTAACATCGCCAACCTGCCCCTTGGCATCACGAAGATTGGTGTTGGCTTCGCGAATTTTGTTCTTGGTGCCGCTGCTCATATACCATTTAGTTTTGCCTTCTTTGGTATTGAGAAGCTTCTGGTAGGCATCATCTGTTTTCTGAGAAGCATCGTCAGCACTCTTTTCAGATGCTTTCATTTCTTCAGGTTTAGCGGGTTCTGCGGTTGCCGCAGCAGCATTGTCTTCTGCCCAGAGAGCGGCTTCAAAAATAACCGGGTTAAAAACCAGCATAAAACACAACAGGGCTGCAATAATTGAATTCAGTCTTTTCATAAATTCCTCCTGATTAACTTACTTCTGCAAAGCTTACGACCTGACTGCAAATTTTGTTGCAGTTCATTTTACATTTTTTTATGTCCGGTTTCATAGCGCCAGAATTTATTGTTTACCGAGCTGGTGAGAAACGGGCTTGAAATCGAAGTTGTCAGCTCAAGAGCTTTTCCGATTGAATCTTTGCCATAGATGTTCTCACCCTCATGTACCTTCATTCTGACCCATAAAATTGGTACTCCGGGATTGAGCTGGTGAGTATAGAGCTTGAACTCAACTTCTTCAAAACCGGTAAATTTTTGAATTTTTCCGTCTTCGGAAAAGCGCATCAGAGTTTTCGCGGCCTGATCGAAATCGTAGCGGACCAGCTCGACTCTCGGCTCAACATCAGGTGAACCAAAAACAAACTTATGAAAATGCATTCCGTGGTCATCGATCTGTATAAGCTCACCCTGACTGGCATCGAGAGCCGGAAAAGACGCCGAAACAAAAACCTGATTACGGGCTCTCTGAAGATTCACATAACCTGTCGAAGCCGGGTCACCGATACGCGGGCAGGCGCATGAA
>CAZFUG010000019.1:0-32606 GCA_964522035.1 uncultured bacterium | reverse complement strand
ACTGGTGCCGAGCGGTTCGATGGTTACATCCGGTGTGATGACCTTGAACCCGGCGTGATCGCCGGAAAGAACGAAGCTGGCTCCCCCCCTGGCTAACCTGACCACTTTTTCTTCAAAAGTGAAAGTGGCTGCCCCGGAAAAAAGGAATTTATGCTGTTCGATGCTGACCCGCAGCATCGAACCTTCTGGTATCATAATCTTTTTGCCCAGTCCGATGCTCTTTGTGTCGGGGCTAAGGCTATTTGGCGCTGTTTCAGCCGGCCCTGAAGAAAACGGTATTTCGACAGTGTTGTGTGCCAGTGAAAATACTGGCTTTCCGGGTTGAGGCAGTGCCGGATACTGTTCCGGGCTGTGCCAGGAAAGCCCGATTGCAAGAAATATGGCGACCATTGCCGGCGCCAGCAGATATTTCAGCCACCAGATGAGACCGGCTGACTTGTTTGCTGGCTTTTCAATGCTGCTTCTGCTGTTGTTTCTGTTTGTCTTAATCTGTGACATGACAGCTGCGAGTCGGCCGGGTGGCACTGTTGCCGAAACCTGACGTCTGGCACTTTGCGTTGCCCGTCGCAAAAATGCTTCGCAGGCTTTGACTTCGTTGCAGCAGGCCGGGCACGAATTTATGTGTCGGGCAGCATTTTCTGCTTCGCTGTTTGTCAGCGTTTTTTCGAGGTATTCCTGGATTTTTTCCTGACTCAGACAGTTATCAGACATCGAATTCCTGCTCCCTGCCGGCAAGCGCCTTTTCACGTTGCTCGCGGCTTTCGAGAAAGCTTCGCAGCTGACTGCGCATGCGAAACATGATACTTTTAACCGTTCCTGCCGGCATATCAAGAACGTAGGCGAGGTCTTCATAAGAAAAATCAAGACCATGCCTGAGAATGAAGAGAATCTGCAGTTTTTCGGGCAGACAGGCGATGCAGTCGTCGAAAAGCTGCTTCTGGTCAATCACTTCGTCGGGTGAAAGAGCCTGGCTCAAAACGTTGCTGAGGTCGAAATCGGCGAACGGTGCCCGGTTTTCGCGGCGCAGATGTTCGAGAGCTTTGTTGACGGCTATTTTTGCCAGCCACGGCGAAAAGCTAAACTCGTGCCGGTATTGCGGCAGGCCGGTAAAGGCTGCGAGAAAGACTTCCTGGCACAGGTCGGCGGCGGTTTCCCGGTTTTTTATATACTTCTGAACTATCGAACTGACCAGACCCCAGTATTTCTCAACCAGCGGTCGGAAAGCATCGTGGTTACCGCGCAGGGTGTCTGCGATAAGCAACTTTTCGTCTGTATTTTCGGGAGAACTGGCCATTTATTGAATGAAAAACCCCGGCCGGCCAGCAGGGCCGGCCGGGGTCGGTTACGGGATCAGAACGCGTTCATCAGATTGGCCGGCTTGTTCTGGTTGTCGAGGTTTTCTTCGATAACCTGAGTCGGAGTGGCCATGTCGTTGTCGCGCTTGAACGGCTCATCGGGGAGCTGCGGGGCATGGATATAGGTGAAGCTGATTTCGGGGTATTTCTTCCACCAGGCGTCTACCGGTCTGCCGTTTTCGTCAACCTGCGGCAGCTCGTTGGTCGGCTGGTCGGCAGCTCTGAGAATGAATTCGGCGCCGAATTTAACTTCGAGCTTGTTGACCATGTATCTGGCGGGCAGATTGTTTGGCCAGAGAACCTTGTCGCCGAAGCGCAGCAGGAACACGTTGCCTTCCTGGATGATGTAGCCTTCGCCTTCAAGTGAAGGTTTGCCCGGTTCGGGTTTGGGCGTCGGAATCGGCTGTGGTTCGGGTTTCGGATCGTCGATAACGATCGGGCGTTCGAAAATCTTTTCATAAAGTTCTTCAAGAGAAGGCTTCAGACTGTCGAATTCCTTGTCGCGACTCCAGACATCTCTGAAGAGTTTTACAAATGCAGCTTTTTCATCGGCAGACAGCTTGCCGAATACCTTCTGGTCGATGAAGGCATCTTCAACTTTGCCGAGAGCCTTTTCGCAGGCGGCAATGGCTTTTTCGAGCTGATCGCGGATAACTTTGGCTTTTCTGTAATCTTCTTCAGACAGCGGGGCTTTGCCGGCAAGGGCGTCGAGCTGCTTGCGCAGGTCCCAGACCTTTTCCTGCAGTTTCTGCAGTCTGGCAAAATTTTCTTTCAGGCCTTCCCAGCTGGTTTCGTTGGTTTCGGCAATGTTGCTCAGGTGGCGGGCAATCTGGCGGTGCAGATTGTAGTTGCCGAATCTGACGAGCATTCTTTTCATAACGAGCGGGAAAAGCTTGCGATGCAGGGCTGAGTTGAGAACGATGCCTTCTTTGCGCATTTTATCGCGTTTGACGGCAAATACGCGGTGGGTTTCCTGAATCTTTTTGTTCAGCGGTGCGAGGCGCTCGTTGATCTGCTTGAGAGAGGCCTGCAGCTTGCTGATTTCTTCTTTGCTGAGCTTTTTCTTGGAATCGAGCTGCTTGAGAACGGCGAGCTTTTCCTTGAGAAGGGGCTGTTTGGCTTCGATAAGCTTGGTCAGGTCCTTTTCATAGCTGGCGCGAATATCGAACCAGTTCTTCTGCAGGGAGACTTTTTCCTGAGTTTTCAGCAGTCTGTCAGTGTCTCCCTTAACTTCGTTCATGGAAATGGCTGCTCTGATAGCATTGGCGGCCTTCTGATATTCGCCCTGAACGCTGTGCATGGTTGCCCTTTCCCGGCGTTCGAGTGAAGCCATCAGGGCCTGTTTGCGTTCATCGGTGAGGCGGCTGCTTTTTACTTCAGCGCGAACCTTGTCGATCATCTTTTCTGCGCGGGCAAAGAAGCGCTGTTTGATCAGCTTCTGAATTTCGGCGCGCATTTTCTGGAATTTGCCAAGGTTTTCTTTTTCCGGGGCGGGAATCTGTGCCGCGCTGCTGCTTTCTACATCAGCAACACCTTCGGCCTGCATCTTGTTTTCGTCGATGCTGCTGACGGCGGCGTCATCGTCATTATCGTCACTTACCGCGCCATCGCTGTCGTCAGAAGAGGCACCGGTGTCGTCTGCGACGACCTGCTGCACGTCATTGCCCGCGTAAGGGGCTGAATCCTGAGCAAAAGCCGGCAATGAGGTAATTACCATCATTACCGCCAGAACGAGAGACAACCATTTTTTAACCATTTTTCGAACTCCTCCTGTGTAAATCATTTACTGCTTTTGGCATCGTTGTCGTCGACCCACGCATCGGCCGATGGCATGCTGTCAAATGCAGATATATCCTTGCTGTTACCCTGCTGGTTTTTGGGAACGAGAATCGAAGTCGCGTAATCAGGCACTTTCTTGCCCTTTTTGCCGGCCAGTGGTTTCTTTTTGGCCGGAAACTTCGGCGGAGAATAGACTTCCATTTCGCGCAGCTGGTTTTCTTTGTCGCGATAAGTGATTCTGCGCCTCTTCAATTCGAGAATCTGCTCGGGTTTCTTGTTTCCGTCTGATTCGCCGCGGGTCTGCTTCTGTTCAAGCTGTTCGCAGGCGACTTTAAGATCGCCCAGCAGATTTTTACCGGCCTTGCCGAGTGGCTTCGGATCAGGCGGCTGGTTGTCGCCCTTCGGGTCTTTTTTTGTGTAGACCTTGCCGTTGACCATTACCAGATCGCGGTATCTGTCGAGATCGGTTCTTTTTATCATTTCGGCCTTTACCAGGCGGGCCATGGTAAAGTCGGTGATCGCTGAAATTGGTTCTTCAGGCGGACAATAGCGCTTGTTGTAAGTTTCTATGATTTCCTGGAGGCTCATGCAGTCAGGACTCTGGGTGTATTGCGATTCTTCGGCCTGTGTCTGCGGTGCAGCAGGCGGCGTGCCTTTCTGCTGCTGAGCTGAGAGGCTTTCAACCGGCTGGGTTGCGGTGGCATTGGGCTGCTGGCTCGAAGAAGCGACCTGCGCCGAGCAGACGGCAGACCCAAAAATGGCCGGCAGGTTCAACAGGGCCAACAGCAAAACAGCCTTGAGTTTCGAGCTTTCTGTTTTCATTTTCGTTTCCACCTCAACTAATTTTCAATATGCCTGAACCGTTGCAAAGGTTGCAAAAATTTTAAAAATCGAGATAATTCCAGTCGCTGTCAGCGAGACGGTCAGAAAAGAATACCGAAGTCAGCTTCACTTCCTTTGACGGAAACCTTGCATCCTCTGAATCGACCGTCACCTTTACCAGCAGCTGCCCGACGTTTTTAACGAGCGAATTCACCTTGTTCGGGCTGAGCAGATAGAGAACGCCGAAGTCCTTCATACGCGGCACTCCGAAAAGCTTTCGCTGTGGCGCCGGGTTTGACGGGGTCTGCAGCACCCGTTCTATGTAATTTTTCCCGCCGTTTTCGACCAGGGTGTAGGTAATTCGGTCTGTCTGCTTTTTCAGCGTGAGGATCGTCGAAAAGGTCGCCGTATCAGGAATTTCGGAACTGCCGAGCGCGATGGTTGCCCGGGCGCCACCGGTCGACAGCGACACGAACTGCAGCATGTCGCGGCGCAGGCTTGAAAACAACTGGCTGGCGGCTCTGATCGAATCGAGGTTGTCCTGACCTTTCATCGTGACCTTGACGGTATGCGAAAACAGGCTCTGAATGACGATCATCAGCCCGCAGGCGATTACCGTGACGATCATCGCCTCGACGAAAGTAAAGCCGAGTTGCCGTTTTTTGTTGCCCATACGTCTTATCCTTCTTTGAGAAAGATCGCCATGACGACCTCGCGCGGGGTGTCGCGCCCGGAATTCTGGTCTTTCCAGGCCAGCTCTATTTTAACTTTCCAGTATTTGTCGGTTTTTAAAACGCTGTTGCTGCTTGTGTTCAGCTCGCTTACAGTAATGCGGCGCCGACTGAAAGCCTTATCTAACGGTGAAATGATCAATCGCACCGGCAGTTGATTGCCGCTGGCATAGAGTGGCAACGCCGAAGACTCATCTGCGTGTTCTTCGAGTTTGCTTTTGAAGGTGGCATCATTGAGAATCGTGGCCAGGGTCAGTGTAGAATCGCCTGTCATGGCTCTGGCGTCATTGACGATATCAGAGAATTTTGGGCTCAGGCTGAGAAGCTGGTCGGAAATTTCTCTGGCGTAATGTACGGCCATTTCTTCGTAGATAGAAGCGTTACTCATGCGGTTTGAAGAACTCAGCAGGCCGATCAGCGGCCCGACTGAAAGGGCGATGATGACTACTGCAACCATGATTTCAACCATTGACAGGCCGCTTTTTGCACTCATGAACCGGCTCCTTCTATATTGAGCTTGCCGGCGGTGTCTTCAAGAACGAAGACTCTGGAGTCGAATGCAGTCGGGCCGGAAGGATTGAAACGCGGGTTGTAATGAATTTCGCCACCCTCGGTAAAATGGCTCATCGTCGTGCCGAGGTGATTGAGCGGGTCATTCATCGGGTTTTCATAGAGGCCGATTTCGGTCAGAGCCAGGCTGCCATGGATTTTGAACTGCCCGGGTGAACTGACGCTGACGGTTGGCGGTCTGAGCAGGCGGCCCGAAGACGGGTGCAGCGAAGCCAGGCTGGCGTGCAGGGTTCTGACGCTGCCGGCACCGTCGATAAAGAAATGCCCGTTGATCAGCGCCATTGAACAGAGTGTTGCCGGCGCTCCGTCGGTCATGGTGCCGGTAATATCGTGGCGCAGAACCAGGCTGCCCTTGTCGACAATGACAATGAGGGGTTTGACCAGCTTGACCGGGCGACTTGAAAAGACGAGCGCATCAGCGTAACTGTCGCTGACGCCATTGCGCCGGGTAATCAGAAAGATGCCGGGCTTGTCGGTTTCGTTAACGCCGCTGGCGGCGCCACCAACCTGTTTGAACAGGAATTTTTCCATCGCTTCCTGTTCTTCGGCGGTGTTATCGCATTTGCGCAGGTCGAGCTTGTGGGTGATTCTGTTCGAGAGCAGGTTCGAATCATAAACCGTTATGCCGGTCAGATTGCCCATGAAGTAGCAGTTGTCAGGGTTACTGTTTGGGTCATACTGGCCGTTTTCTTCGAAGAAAATCCCCATTTCGTCGTGTGGGTGCAGGCCCTTGACGGCGCAACTGCGCATTTCTTCAGCCCGCGGCACAAGAAATCTTTCGGCATCGTAGGCGGCGGCCGCAATCCCCGGCACTCCGCTCAAAGGCGGGTAAACATCACGCTGATACTTCATGAAATCGAAAAGCAGATTGAAGGCAATACCATTCGAAGGCAATGGTGGCGTCGGATCTGGCAGGCTGTTATATGGCATCAGTTTTTTGAAGCTTTCGTAGCCGCTTCTGAAAAAATCTAGGCCGTTGATCGGCGGCACCAGAGTGCCTTCCCACATGCCGGCGAAACTCTGCAGGGTATGGTTGGCAGCGGTCTTGGTGTTGAAAATGCTTTCAGACATGCTTGTCCAGAGGCCCTTATATTCTTCGGAAGTGCTGGTATTACGGCCACGCATGAAAAAGAACTTGAGCATGCCGGCGAGAACCGGGCCGATGACCAGCGTGCGCGATTCTTTGTTCTGGCCGCCGTATGGGTATATCCAGGTTGATGCCGAACGCAGATGGTCAGACGGAACAAAGCTCGAGCCGGCTGCGAGGCCGGGCCAGAGATTTTTGCCGCCGGCGCCATACTGGTTGCCTTCTTCCCAGGTGTAGAAACCCTGAAATTTGGCGCCGAGAGAATACTCGTGTGGTGGAAAATCGCTCTGTGGCGCAAAGTTGACGTTGTCTTCGATCAGTTCCGGTGCCAATACCGGCATCGCTGAGACCGAGGGCCAGCCAAGCATAAAGTGCCCGCCGGCCGCCGGGTCGAATCCTGAAGGTATCTTGATGAAAACAGCTTCGTCGGCGGCCGCGCCGGCCGGCCCGAGAAATACCCAGCCGCGCTGGCGCAGGTGCTCTTTATCATTGATTTCTGTGCGTTCCGGGATCGTCGAGGTTACCGCTGCCGAATCGGTGCCGTTAAAAACGAACAGCGGGCCGGTAAAAGTCTTGCCCGCTGCGGGCGGGTGCGCATACGCGGTGTCGACGGTGCCGTCGAACTTAACGCCAAGCGCATTATAGGAGTCGGGGTAAGGCGTTTTTTTGACGAACAGCGAAAAGCGGTTGTAAGCCCCCGGAATCATGCTGACAACGCGAAACTGCCGCGACAGGGTCGCCTGGCGTTTCAGGCCGCGATATTCGACAGTGCATTTGACGACGAGCTGGCCGCATTTTTCGATCGGGTCACGTCCGGCCTGAAACTGTTCTGGCGTGGTATCGGGGGTGAGTGCCTGCAGGTTTTCGAGGCGTATTTCCATGCCGAGACAGGTCGGGTAAGCGCCGAGAATGCCGGGTTCCTTGAGCTCGTCGAGGGTGTTGAGAAAATTCTGAAAATCATTCTGCACATTGCCGCAGATCGAGCTGGCACCGGTCAGATCGATGCTGCTGCCGAGAGCGGTTGCCGGCTGGGCAAACAGCTGCGGGCAGCTGGTCTTTATGGTGGTTTCGAACGAGCTGCCGAGCTTGTCGCTCAGCAGACGCAGGCCGGAAATCGCGAGATAGTTCGCCGTTTCCGAGATCATCAGATGATGCGCCTGCGTGTTTCGCTGTCTGACGATACTGTTGAACGAAAAAATGAAAACCGCCATCAGTAGTGAAATCAGCAATACAACGCCAAGCAGAAAGCCACGACGGCTGGTTGGGGAGTGAGTCGAGACCTTCCCCTGCAGTTGTGGGGAAATTCTTTGTGCTGCTTTTACTGGCTTTGTGTCCAATTTCAGATCCTGATAAAGCTCTCGCATGGCATATGCCGGGTGTCGCTTAACCCGGTATATTTTAACATGGTATATATATGTCTGGCGCAACAAAAAGGTTGCAGATTTTTTTAAATCGCCCGCGCCGTTTTAAAACAGGAGGATAAAATGCTTAAAATTACCTGGCTCGGCCATTCAGCGGTGAAGATTTCGGGTTCGAAAACGGTTCTGATCGATCCTTTTATCAGCGGCAACCCTTCAGCCCCTTATGGCATAGATAAAATCGGCAGGGTGGATGCGGTTTTCATCACGCACTATCACGGCGACCACGTCGGTGATGCTTTTGCGATCTGCAAAAAGACCGGCGCGACTCTTGTGGCGATTCACGAAACGGCTGTCGAAGCTCAGGGTCACAAAATTACCGCCGAGGGAATGAACATCGGCGGCACGGTCAGCGTCGGTGGCGTTAAATTCAACATGGTGCCGGCGCTGCATTCTGCGGAAAAGGGCGCTCCGGCCGGGGTGGTCATCGAGATCGACGGGCGTCGCATCTATCATGCCGGCGATACCGGCCTGAGCATGGAAATGAAACTGATCGGCGAATTTTTCAAGCCCGACCTGAGCTTTCTGCCGATCGGTGACCGCTATACAATGGGTGTCGCATCAGCGGCTAAGGCCGTCGAATTCGTGCAGACGCGCCGGGTGGTGCCGATTCATTACAACACCTTCGATCTTATCAACAGCGATCCGGTTGCATTCAAAGAAAAGGTGGGCGCTCTGGCCGAAGTGCTTATTCTCAAACCGGGCGAAGAATACAGCCTTGCCTGATTTTGCGCTTGAACTGCACTCAGCGTTCTTCTGGCTCGACTTTGAGATTGCTGTCGGTGAGCAGGTTGATGAAGCTGACCGGCAGTTCGGCCTTGATTTTTACTTCGCCTTCGCCCCATTCCTGTGAGAAGATGCGCCCGATCGTCATCGCTTCGCCGATATAGGGCGAACCGACCGGCAGGTAGATCGTGATGTTGCGGCGGTTGCGGCGCATGATTTTCTCGATCATGTGTTTCAGGCGGTCGACATTGGTGCCCTCGGCGGCCGAAATCATTATGTGGTCGGGGTAGGCGGCGGCGAGCAGTTCTTCTGAGACGCTGACCCCTTTGTCGATTTTGTTGAAAACGTAGATACGTTCGTGGTCTGAGGCGCCGATCTGGTTGAGAACCTCGTCGACGGCGGCGAGATGCTCACGGAACTGCGGGTCGGAAACGTCGCAGACGATCAGCATGACCTCTGACTGAATGACGCATTCGAGTGTGGCTTTAAAAGCGCTTACCAGCCCGTGCGGCAGTTTACGGATAAACCCGACCGTGTCTGAAACGATGCACCAGTGCCCCTCTGGCAGTTCAACCCGGCGGGCGGTCGGGTCGAGGGTTGTGAACAGGCCATTGCACCTCTGCACACTGCTGCCGGAAAGGGCGTTAAGCAGTGTCGATTTGCCTGCGTTGGTGTAGCCGACGAGTGAAAACAGCGGTGCAAAGCGGTCGTTGCGCTTGCGGCCCTGCAGTTCGCGGGCGCGGCTGACGCGATCGAGTTCTTCCTGCAGCTTTTTTATTTTGATATTGAGTATGCGGCGGTCGGTTTCGAGCTGAGTTTCGCCCGGGCCCTTGAGGCCGATACCGCCGCGCTGGCGTTCGAGGTGGGTCCACATGCGCAGCAGCCTCGGGAGCTGATACTGGTGCATGGCGAGCTCGACCTGCAGTTTCCCTTCGCGTGTCGAAGCGTGCTTGGCGAAAATGTCGAGAATGATCGAGGTGCGGTCTTTTACCGGCAGGCCGGTTCCGGCTTCGAGGCTTTTGATCTGCATGGCGCTCAGTTCGTCATCGACGGCGATATATTTGGCGCCGAGCTCTTCGGCTTTGATTTTGACTTCTTCTATTTTACCGGTGCCGAAATAGTTTGAGCGCGACGGGCCGCTGCGCTTCTGGACCAGCGAGCCGACCATGCGGGCTCCGAGGGTTTTGAGAAGTTCGGCAAGTTCGGTGAGCGAGTGTTCGATTTCGGCGTCATCCTGGCCGGGCATCTGCACTGCCAGGCCAATCACCGCCGGAACGCTTTGTCTGACTGTATGTAATCTTGTCAAATAATGTTTCCTGTTCTGAGCGCCGCTTCATATGCCTTGTTTTTGCTGAACTGCGAGTTTGAAGGGAGCTGGGTAATGCTAGCGCAGGCATGAGTTTTCTTCAATGCTTTGTGCTATAATTTTCTAAACCATTTCTGCAGCGGGCGTTTGGCATGCAGAATTTTGCGGAGGCTGGCGTGGCATTTCAGAGAATTTTTCATCTTCCGGGGCTTGATCTTGAGGCTTTGTGTGCCGGTGACCAGAATCATCATTCTGCCGTCATCATTCTTCATGGTCTGGGGGTTTCGAAAGAAGTTCAGCTGCCGGAACTCGAACGCCTCAGGGCTTCGGGGTTTTTCTCGATAGCCGTCGATGCGCCGCATCATGGTTCGCGTCAGGATGGTCTGCTCGAAATTTTTAAGGAACAGGCTGGCCATGCCCGGCATCATCTGCTGCTTTCCATGGTGCTGCAGCACGCTTCAGAAATAAATCAGCTGATGCAGCAACTGCGTGAAAACGGCAAGAAAGTCTGTGTTGCCGGCATCTCGATGGGCGGTCACGTTGCATTTGCGCAACTGCGTATGGCCGAGAAGCCTGATTTGATTGCACCATTCATTGCCACGCCTGATTTTAGAACACGTGAGCCGGAGGGCCTTTTGCCGCCCAGTCCGGCAGAAACCTGTGGCCCGATCGACCATATTGACGATATTTTCCCGGCTTCGCTGTTCATGATCGCTGCCGGCAGTGATACGGTTGTCAGACCTGAAGCGGTGCGGGGTTTCGTTGAAAAACTGCGACCCTGCTACCAGAATGCACCAGAGAAGCTCGAGTATCATGAATACGAGCTTTCTGAGCACATGATGCGGCCTGCCGACTGGTTCGATGCCTGGGAAAAATTCACCGAACGTCTGCAGCGCGAAGGCTTCTGATGTTCAGTTTCTCGCCCATCGGTTACATGCGCTGCAGTCGCGGCTACCATCAGGAACAGCCGATGCAGGGCGTTCTCTCTGAATCTGAGGGCCATATCGAGCTGGTAAAGGGCTTTAACTACGAGCAGGGCCTTAAAGATCTCGAAGGTTTTGATCGGGTCTGGCTGTTGTACGTTTTTCATCATAACACCAGCTGGAAACCCCTGACCAACCCGCCATATTCTGACGGTCGCGGTCGCAAGGGCGTCTTTGCAACCCGTTCGCCTTACCGACCCAACTCGATCGGGCTCAGCTGTGTCGAGTTGAAGCGCATAAGCGGCAATCGTGTCTATGTGGCGGGCTCCGACCTTCTCAACAACACGCCGATTCTCGATATAAAACCTTATATCTGCGAATATGACAGTTTTCCAGGGGCGCGGCGCGGCTGGCTCGAAAACATCGTCAAAGAAAAATACGCCATCGACTTCAGCGGGATCGCCGTCAGTCAGCTTGATTTTCTCGGCAGCCATGGGGTTGACCTTGCCGGGGTTATCGATACGCAGCTGGGTCACAACCCTTTCGACGCTACACGCAACAAGTTTATAAAAACCGCTGACGGGGGTATTTTGCGCTTCAGAAGCTGGCGGATTCATTTCAGGTGTGATGAACGGCAGATTTTTGTCGATAGAATAGTATCTGGTTATGAAAGCTTCGATCGATTGCTCGGCGACGACAGCAGCAGCGATCAGGCGGTTCATCGCGAGTTCTGCCGGCTTTTTCCAGAGGCGGGCTGAAGTTGTGTTGCGTGCCAGACTGTCAACTGATGACGGTTGGCCGTTGAATTCAAAATTGTGGAGGAAATCTGATGGGAACTCTCGTAACTGTTGGTGTTAATACCCTGGCTTTTTATGTCATTTCGAAGCTGGTGCCCGGTTTTAAAATCAAAGATGAGAAGACGGCGCTGATAATGGCGCTTGCCTTCAGTTTTCTGATGTTTGTCGGCACTCTGCTGGTCGCGCCTTTTCTGATTATCGTTACCGTTCTGCTTTCGGTCATTTCGATTGTGCCGATCATCGGGCCGATTCTGGCCGGTTCGGGCATTCTGGTTACGACGTTCCTCGTGAGCTTCGGTCTGACTGCGATAATGCTGATCGCCATCGACAAAATGCTCGAAGATTTCGAAATGTCGTCGAAGCAGGTGGCACTGGTCGCTTCGTTTCTGCTGGCGGTTCTCAATGTCATTATCAGGGGCTTTCTCGGTGTGTGACGTGGATGGGGCGATTTGTGCGCAATCGATGGTCAGGTGTGCTATCATAAGAACACAACCTTAATCAGCGGTCGCCTGAGATAACGCCGATTCATGTTCCTTCTGATCAAAGTTGCATCTTATCCAAGGAGCCACAGACATGACTGGCAAGACCGGTGAACGTGTTGTGATTGGCGGCATCTACAAATGCCAGGAGCACCCCGAAGCGACGAAAACCTTCATCAAAGGAACGGTTTTTCTGCCATGCGGCCGCGCAGGCAGCCACGGAACCACCTGGGTTCTGGTGAGAAAAACACCCTGAAGCACTGAAATTGGGCTTCTATAATGCCTGAAATCGTAAAAACGGTTTCAGGCATTGCTTTTTCTGCTGAAGTCTGGAACATCCATGGCGAAATTTGTTGGTTGTTGCCAAGAGCTTTGCTCTGGAGTAGAATCAAGTTAGAGAGACTGGATGTTATCTGGGGATAGGCAGTATCTGTTGGGGGTAGACCTCTTTACCTTACTGATATAATGCGATTGCGGCAGGGTTTGCCTGCCGGTTGGTCGATCTGTGATCGGTCGTTCTAAATTTCATGCCGATTATTCTGCTTCTGCTCATTCCAGCCTGTTTGAGGGTTTTCTTTTTATTCTGCCGGGCGCAGCAGCCAGGTGCAAGATTATGGGCAGTGGTTCGCAAAGGTATCAACGCAAGATACTCTTTATAAAAAAAGAGTTTCAGGCGCGGGTAATTGCCATAATTCTTTTGTCGGTTTTTGTGTTTGCCAACGTCTCTTTGAGCCTTATGGTCGTTTTCATGACCGGCTTTTTTGCTGACCAGAGTATCAACGAACTGATCGTGTCAGAAAAATTCTTTACAATGTTTGTTCCTTCGATGCTCGTTATCGAAACCATTGGTCTTCTGCTTATTCTTTATCTGGGCCTGTTTATATCACATCGCATGGCTGGGCCAATTTATCGCCTTGAAAAATGTGCCGCACAGATTGAAAGTGGCGATCTTTCTTTTGATGTGCGAATCCGGCCTTATGATGAGTTTCAGGAAATGGCCTCTGCGATGGATAGCATGGTGAAAGGCCTTCGCGGCAAGCTTCTTGAAATCAGGGGCATATTTTCAAGCGTGCGTCAAAGCGAAAAACTCGTCGACGGGCATCTAGAAAAAAATGACATCGAGAAGGCCCGCAAGGAATTCGGAGAGATGGTTTTTCTTATTGAAAGCCTCGAAGAACTGATCTCCGAATTCAAGCTCGAGCAGAATTCCGATACAGCTGCGGGCAAACAAAAATCGGCTGAAAAGGAGACTGCGCCATGATCAATGCCGGGTCTCCCGATAGGCAATATATACAGAGGCTTGTTAATCAGCTTCTTGATCCATCCGAGAACACCAGAAAAGATGTAATCGCCAGCCTCTCAGGCCTTGAGGACCTTGAAAAAGTCAGATGCCTGATGGAATTCTCGCACCATCAGGACAGCGTTGTCAGATACGCAGTTAAAAAGGCGCTGCTCGCAATTCAACAAAAACATCCAGGTCTGGTTGGTGAATTTTTCAGTAAAAATCAGGGGAGCAATGAGGAATCCGGAAACCAGAAAAAGGTTTTTCTGATAGTCGGGTTCTGTGTTGCAATTTTTCTTGTTCATAGCCTGATGACCTTTTTCTTTTTTCAACGCAATCGTGAAGAAATCCAGAAAGAAAAAAAACGGGCAGTGAATCTGAAAAACAGCATTGTTGCAGACGCGGCCGGCAATAATGACAGATTCAATCTGATCAGGTTGAAAAATCGCCTGCCGGTTCTGAAAGTTAGAGGTTACGTGGCCAGCGTCGACAGAATGAGAAGAACCGCAATGGTAGTTATCAATTCTGCCGGTGACCGGTGTCTGGTTTCTTTTCCTGAAGATGGCGAAATGAAGATTGCCTCCGGGGAGCGTGTTGAAATTGAGGGTGAACTGCTTCGCAACGACAATATCGGGCCTGTTCGACTTGAAGCCAGTATGGTGAAACGTTCAGAATAGCGGGTTTAAAATGTACAGTTTATTGCCAGAAAGTCGAAAGCATGGCTTCACGATTGTTGAAGTTCTTGTTGCATTGGGCATTTTCAGCCTTGTTCTGGTTGGTGTAACCTCGGTTTATTCTTTGTTTTCACGTCAGTTGCCAGGCCTGACCCAGGAAGTATCATTGCACCACAGCCTGAGGCTGGCCGATGCACTTCTTGGAAACCGGATTTCCAGGGGGGCTGAGGTTATCAGCCCAAACCCGGTCAATTCTTCGGCTGAGCTGGTTTTTCGCGACGTTGACAACGAATGGATCAAGATCAAACTGAGCCAGGGGTGCCTGCGTTCTTTTCGCGAGAGCGGAGCTCCTGAGATAAATTCTGTGAAGCCTGGAATCAAGCCGGTCAATCTGCTCGATGTCGAGATGGTTGAATTTACGGTGATGAGCCCTGCTTCGGTAATGATTAAGCTGAAATTCGGCAGGAATAAAGACCGTGATTCGGGTCGTGGTATGGAGATGCATGATTTTTCCGGGAGCGTTTTTATTGTGAGGTTGAGAAATGCCAGAGCCGTCAAATATTAGAACTGATTATAAGGTTCGGCGTGGGTTTGCTGTGCCTGTTGTCATAGCTCTTTTCGCGACTCTTTCGGTCGGGATTTTTTCTCTGTGGTTCATAACCAGGCAGGAAAGGGGTGCAAGTCAGAATTTTATCGTCGACACCAAGGCGGTGCTTCTGGCTGACGCGATTCATGTTTTTCTGACGGCACAGGCCTATACGCTGTCGTGGAATGAGAGATTTTTCAAAGACCGGCAGACTTTTCCGGTTGCAGGTGCGACTGTCGGTTCCTGGGCTGATCAGCTGCAGAGTTCTATGGCAAAGGTTTACAAGAGCGATCCATGGCTGGCTGAAAACTTTGATTATCGTGGTGATATAAGTTCGACAGAGAAAGACAACCAGAAAATAATCATCATTTCAGTAATTATTGAGAACCGGAAAACAGGCGAGACAGTATGCCGCCATAAATATTATGAAGTTTATAAACGCGACCTGATCGATACAGTTGGTGAGGGTGTCGGATTGTTTGTCGATGAAACTGAATCTGGTAACAACAGTTCATCTGCCCTGCCACCGGAGTTGAGCCTGAAATGAGTGGGTTTTTTCAGGAGGTTTTTCAATGAGACGGCGAAATGGTTTTACAATTATTGAAGTGATGTTTGCCATCACGTTGCTGTCATTTTTTATATATTTTATCGCCACCGGCCTTGCTTCTACGAAAAAGCAGCACCTTATGGGATCTGAGCATCTTACCAAGGCATACATTGCCGATGTTGCTGTCAAGCTGCTCAGAGAACGCATCGAAGTCAACCCGAATTTTCTTGCCAATATCAACAATATAATCATCAAGAAGGGGCAGTATGAGAAGGGCAGTTCATATCTGATGAACCCTTTTTTCAAGGATATCAGCTACAAAGATCAGATAAGCAGCACCGAATACAATGTTGAAACAATCGATATTCCTGTTATCAGCTATGCCAATGCAGACAAAAAGGAAGGATTCTACTTTGGTTTTGTTGAGTTCAAGCCAGGAAATAACCTTTTTGGCGGTGATGAAAAGGGGTTTAAAACTTTTCTTAACATCGAAGAGCTTGAAAAATACTCTTATGACCTGAAAATTGAAAATGATGTCGATGCGAAACCGGCCGGTGTAGTTAAAAATATTGAAGTGGCGGTAAGGTTCAATGGTCGCAAGGAGCCTGATCAGTATCCATTCAAACTTGTCACCAAGATAATCTGTCCGTCGAGCAGCATGTCTTCTGCGACTTATCAGGAAATACAGAAGAATCTGTTCAAGGATATCTCAAAGGATACATACGAATTTATCCGCAAAGAGATGGAAAAAAGTGGTTTTTCGGTCAGCAAGCTTGTTACTGATATCGAAAATGAGTGCAAGAAATCGCCTTACAGTGCAATGAAGATCATTGATCTTACCAAACCCGAAACGGCCCCCGACAGGCCCCGGGCTGAAGCAGCCATTAAAGAACTTCTTGAACTCCATTCGGCACTGGAACTGTATCACAAGGCAATGTCAGACCTTAAGGCGGAATCGGACACGCTTGCTAAAAAAGATGACATTGTTTCACTCGTTAAGGTCATGGATAATTGCGTGCAGAAAGCACAATGGGCCTTGCAGGTTCTTGAAGCGATCAACGACCCGATAGATAACATTCTCAAAGCACTTCAGCCGAGTGGTATAGCGCCGCCAAACCCTGATGCCATGTTCAATTATCAGGTTCCGATGGTGGCGATGCATTATCTTCTGTCTGAATCTGAAAACGATAAGAAAATGGACCGGGTGAGCAGATTTCTGTCTATTGGTGAGCATCTGCCGAATGATTACATTGAAAGTCTTCAGGAAGCATTCACAAGGGTAAATCGTCTGCTCAATGAGAACTACAAAAAACTTACTGCCAGACAACTGCAGAAATACAGTAAAGACATGATAGCCTTTTACCAGATGGTGAATATCAACAGTGCCAAACTGACGGTTGATGGATACAAAATGACCAACGAAGAGTCTTCAAAGCAGGCGAGCAATACCATCAACCTGCTGACGAACTTTTATCGAAGCAACAATTATCAGGCCGGCCTGGATTTTCTTGAATGCGAGCGCTACAAAATGCAGCAGATTGGCAATCTTGTAGCGACCAAATTTGCTGAAATCGTCCGAAAAATTGACAGCTTCAATTTTCTGGTAACCAAGCTTAAGGCTATGAAAGCAGGTGCCAGAAACGCCGATGCGGTTGCCAAAGGGCAACAGGAAGTAGCTCTTGCTTCGGCATATTACACCGTCAACCTCGATGAATTGAGCCGGATTTACCGCGAAAGGGGCCGGGATGCGGTTGAAAGGTATCTTGCCCGGAAGCAGGAAGAGTACGAAGACGACTGGTGGAGAAGAGAAGAATACGATAACAGAGGTCGCGGAGACTGAGTCTGTATCTGCATTACACAGGAGGAATCTATGCGCTCAAGAATTATTACAACAGGCCTGCCGGTTATATTGATTTGTCTGGCAATACTTGGCTTTTCAGGTTGTTCTGGCGGATCTGATGCTTCTACAGTTCTGGCGAAGCTTACCGAATTTTCTGGCCAGGTGACAGTTAATTCCGGTGCTGCACAGAAGGACCAGCAGCTTAAGATTAATGATTTAATCGAAGTTGGCCGTGATTCAATGGCTACTATCAGCTATCTTCGTGATAACAGCAAAGTTCATTTGTTTTACAGTGAAAAAAATGCTGCCAATACCAGGCTGGTTATAAAGCCAATAAAAAATGACGGTAAAACCTTCGTGGTTAACCTGATAAGCGGTCTGATGACCTTCTTTGTACCGCCCGCTGAAAACAGGGTGGGCACTTTTGAGATTACGGCCGACGAGGCTGTTGTTTCCATTTACCAGACCATGGGTAAGGTCGAGAACTATGGCGATGCAATTTCGGTTTCGCTGGTTCGCGGCAAGGTTGGAGTCGCCATGGGCGGTTCAGAAATGTCAGTTGAAGCAAATCAGCAGTGGGTTTACTCTAAGAAAAATCAGGCAAAGCCTGAAATAAAAGCGTATGATGCTCTTAATACCGATGATGAAAAACTCTATTCCCGCGATAAAGGCACTGTCAGAACAGACATCAATCTTGAAGGAAGACAATAGAATTCTGTGAAAAACTTTGCCCTGAACTCTCTGTTGCTGGCACTCGCCGTTCTTTGTGCTCTTTATTTTTCGAGTGCGAACACTTATCTGCTTAATTATTCTTATGACATTTTAACCGGGCTGAAAAATTTTTCCGCAAGGTCTGATGATGTCGTAATAATCGGGATCGACCGGCAGGCGTTCGAGAAATACGATATCAGCAGTTCGGGGGTAATACCGAGGCGCGTTTATGCTGAACTGGTTGAACGGGCAGCCCGCTTCAAACCATCTGTTCTTGCTTTCGATGTTATTTTTGAGCGCCGTCTCAGCAGTGGCGACGATGAGGTTCTTAAAAACAGCCTGGCTTCATACAGCGGCAATGTTGTAATGAGTTCGACGTTTCAGCGCCCTGCTGACCAATCTGATGGCGAAATATATATCGAGCCATGGAAAGATATTACAGATAACAGGCTTTCGCACGGTTTCGTAAATATCTTTCGTGGTATCAGCGACGATAGAGACTCGATCCGTCGGCGTTATAAGCCTTATGAACAATTTCAGAAGCAGATAATTTATTCACTGCCTCTCGCCGTAATTGAGCGACTCGGTCGTGTTGAAATTGACGAAGTGCGCGGAGAAATAGCTTTTTATCGACAGCATGAAAACAGCCTTACATCAAAGGTTAAGCTGAATGAAGGCTATTCTTTCATCAATTATTTCGGTAATGTCGACAACTTCTATGTTATTCCGCTTTCAGAATTTCTTGAGGCGGGAGAAGCGCAGCAGAAGGTTTATGAAAAGCTGATCGAGGGAAAAGTGGCTCTGGTCGGAGTTATTAATCCGCTCCATCGTGATTTTCAGGATATTCCTGCCCTTTCTTTCAGCTTCGTTCAAAAACGCAAGCAGGAATACGGAGTTGTAATTCTTGCCAATATCATCGATAACCTGCTTAATAACCGTGCTTTGCGCACTGCGGGCCCCGCATCGGAATTTGCCCTTATGCTGCTGTGCAATGTGGCTTTTGCCGCAATAATGTTCATGGTCAGCCCGTTTGCTGGTGTGGGTATTCTTGCGGCCCTTCTTTTTCTTCTGCTCTTTTCAGGTTTCTATCTGTTTCATGCGTCCGGTCTTATTGTAAATTTCTTCCTGATTGTGGCAAACCTCGGTTCAATCTACGTCTTGACCTCTTTCTGGAAATATTATCAGATTCGCAGGGAACAGCAGAATCTTTTAACTGTTCTGCAGAAATATGTTTCACCCGAAATTGCCAAGCTCATCACTAAAAGTGAATACGAAAAGACCGAACAGGGCGAAAAAAGAATCATTACTGTGGTTTTCGCTGATATCAGAGGCTTCACGCCAATGTCTGAACGTATGGACCCGCGTGCAATCAGCAAGCTTCTCAATGAATACTTCAACAAGATGACCGAAATCATCTTCCGCAACGGCGGAACTATCGACAAATTTATCGGCGATGCAATCATGATTCTTTTTGGCGCGCCACTTGCTCAGGAAGACGCTTCGCTGCGGGCTGTAAAAACGGCTGTGGAAATGCGTGAAGCCCTTAAAGTCATGCGTAAAAACTGGCAGGAAAGTGGCGGCCAGGCTTTTCATATCGGCATAGGCATCAACAGCGGCGAAGCTTTTGTCGGCAATCTCGGCTCAGACAATCACAAGGAATATACGGCTCTTGGTGACGCGGTTAATACTGCCGCAAGGCTTGAAAGCAAAGCTCAGCCCGGTCAGATACTTTTTTCCGAAAGCGTCTGGCGTGAGGTTGGTCATCTGGTCAAATTCAATGAACTCGAGCCGGTCCTGCTCAAAGGCAAGAGTCGCCCGCAGGAAGTATATGAGCTTATCGATATGATTGACGAAAAAAGTCCCTGATAATACTCCCGCCGGCATTTATGAATTATTGAAAAGACTGTTGCAAATTTTAAGTTTTAAACCCTTCGAAAAGATTGAGCAGACGCTTGTTTCTGGTTCGATTTATTGCGAGGGTTTTTATTTTTAAGCGGCATTGTTTTTTTTTATTCTGGTATTGCAGCATTTCAATAAAATTCGTAGAATATTACCAAGAGATACGGAGGATAACTTGGGATGAGTCACGAATGTACAAAATGCCGTGGAACCGGCAAATGTCCTGTCTGTGGTGGTTCTGGTAAGTTTGTTGAAGGCATCATTGCCGCCAGCAACATGTTCAAGGAGAAAGACATCTGCCCATTCTGCCGTGGAACTCAGCAATGCAGCAGTTGCAGCGGTGTCGGCCGTATGGCCATCGACGGGCACGGATTGTTGCGCCATCGCTTCAGCTGAAAACCAGTCTGCTCAAATCATTTATGCGAATACTGCCGGCATTTTTGCTGGCATTACTCTTGTTTTCGCCGGCTTTTGCAGCCGAAATAAGAGTTTACCGGCTCAATTATGCACGACCCGAGTCTGTTGCAGCTGTCTGCACGAATATTTTCGGCGGCCAGGGTACCTTTGTCGCTTCGCCGAATATCAACGCACTTGTCGTGAATACCGACGACAAAGAGCTTTTTAAAGAAATCGAAAAGCTGGTCGCTGCGCTGGATCGCAAACCTGCTACCCTGCGTTTTTCAGTTCAGAGCCTGGGTGAAAGCAACGAAACGCAACACCGGCTGAAAACCGGGCCGGGTCGTGCTCCCGGCTTCGACACCACGCGCACCCAGTCTTCGCGCAGTTCGCAGAGAAGCGTGGTGGCGCTGGAATTCGCCAAAGCCGCTTTTACCGATGACCAGATCAGAATTTTTTCCTTTCCGGGCTGGTATGGCGATGAAACCCATGTTCTGACGACTTCGCACGGACTGAAGGTTTCTGGCCATGTTACCGAGGCGGGCCGCATTATGTTGCAGGTCTGGTATGCCGAAGACAGTGGCAGCGACACCGAACAGCTGCTTACCGAACTCGAAGTCGAGGCTGGTCAGTGGGTTGAATTTGGCGGCCTGAATCAGGGCGGGAGTGACCGTTCACGCTCTGCCGGTATCGGTAGAGACGGCAGTCTTGACCTGAAAAAAGGTCGGGCTCAAACTGACCGCCGTTTCGCGATCAGAGTCGACATGATCAGGTGATATCAGAAAATCGAGATGCCGGTGTGTGTCGTGAACAGTTCGAGCGCTTTCATGCCAACCAGTGAATTGCCATGACGATTCAGCTCGGGTGACCAGACGCAGATGCTCAGCATCTTCGGAACCACCGCAACAATGCCGCCGCCGACGCCGCTTTTGCCCGGCAGGCCAGTGCAGAAGGCAAATTCGCCCGATTCATTGTAAAGACCGCAGGTCTGCATCATAGCATTGACGCGCTTTGCCTGGCTTTGAGTCAGAATCTGCTCGCCATTCAAAGGGTTGACGCCGCCATTCGCAAGAAAGCTGAAAGCCCGGGCGAGGTCGACACAATTCATCATCAGCCCGCACTGGTGAAAGTAAGCATTGAGAACCGCCTCGACATCGTTTTCGATATTGCCGAAGCTTTTCATGAAGTTTACCAGAGCGGCATTGCGATAGCCGGTTTCGCGTTCTGAATTGGCGACAACACTGTCATAGCTGATTTTCGGGTTGCCGGTCAGGCCTCTGACATAGCTGAGAATATCTTTGAGCGGATTTCTGCTGATCGACAGCAGGCAGTCAGTCGATACAAGAGCCCCGGCATTGATGAACGGATTGCGCGGAATGCCGTTCTCATGTTCGAGCTGGACCAGCGAATTGAATGAATTGCCTGAAGGTTCACGGCCCATGCGAGACCAGAGCTTGTCGCCCCAGGCCCGGAAAACCATCGAAAATACAAAAACCTTCGAAATGCTCTGAATCGAAAAGGGAACGAGAGCGTCGCCGGCTTGAAACGTCTTGCCGTCAAGCGTCTGTACCGCGATGCCAATCTGGTTCGGGTCTACTTCAGCCAGGGCGGGAATATAATCAGCGACCCGGCCTTTGCCAAGCAGGTCTCTTGTTTCGTTGAGAATTTCTTCGATGCATGCCTGAAAATCGATATTATTCATAATCTGCTGTCGCGGTCAGCACTTAATGCCGCTGGTTTCGCAGCTGCCATCGCAGTTGTGGCCGATTTCGCCGGCAGTGAGACCAAGATATTCGCTGAGGCGACCGTCGGCTTTCATCTGCTCGAATTCTGCATCAGACGTGACAATGCCGGCTTTTTTGAAAAGTCGCTTGAGAATTGCATCCTGAATTGCCAGCTGCAGAGATCTTACCGCAAGCAACGAACAGTGAATTTTGCTTTCGGGCAGACCGTCGAGGGCATCGACGATCTGTTGTTCCGTAATTTTAAGAGCATCTTCAATCCGCAGACCCTCGGCGATTTCGGCAGTTATGCTGGTGGTGGCAATCGCTGCCGGGCAGCCTTTTATGCGGTATCTTATAGCTTCAACCTTCTGGTTGTCGTCTGAAATGTAGACGGTCATTTCGACGAAATCGCCACAGTCGGGGTCGCCGATCATGCCGATTCCATGGTAGTTTTCGAGGTGCCCGGTGCGGGTCGGATTATAAAAATGCTGCATGACTTTGGCGCTGTAGTTCATTTTTCTCTGTCTCCATCTGCGGCAAAACGGTTGTCGGCGACAACCAGGCGGTCTTTTTCTGACTTTTCCTGATACCATCCGATTTTTTCGGGCTGGTGATGATCGAAATCAGGAATATATGGCTTGATATCGATAACCGGGCTGCCGTTCAGAATATCGACGCCGCTGATATAAAGACAATTGCCTTCTACCCGATCGAGCCTGACGATGGTCATGCCCAGCGGGTTTGGCCTGAGCGGCGAGCGTGTCGCAAAGACCCCGCGTTCGATCGTATCGAGATAGGGTTTGACGAGAAGCTGGCTGCCGGCGGCGCGGTCAAATTTGAAGAAAACATAAATATGGCTGAAGCCTTCAATATCTTTGAGCCCGGCGGCATATTCATCGAAAATCCTTATACAGGCGGTTTCATGGGGTGCCATTTTGCCCTGAATGGGCGTGCCTGCCTGCTGCTCAAATCTGGATTCAACAACGCCCAGAGGCTTGAATTCTATGGTCTGACGACTGGTCATTTCAGAAGAGGGTGTCGCAAAGCTGATCGTTGACAGCCTGCAGAGCTGCTTCGACCGCCGATGTGTCGCCGTAAACGGCGATCAGGGTCATGTGCGTCGGGCAGACGCCGCGAATTTCGGCAACCTGCACTGCTGCTGCCTTTTCTGCGATGTCGGAAGCGGCAAGAATTGCCGAAACCGGCCCCTGAATCAGGCCTACGGCATCGGTTGGCTGTTTGTATTTTTCGAAATACTGATTATCGACGCGGCGACCTTCAAGTATCGCCCAGAAACCCTTTGACGGGCGCTTGACCAGTCTGATGGTGACGCCAATGCTGCGATTGCTGTTGAATTCGTTCATTGCTTTCCCTTTTTGAGGCGGCCTCTGGGGCCGTGCCCGGTTTGCTGGCACTGACCGGAATTATAGCACAAATCTTCGCCAGGCTAAAACAAAACTCCCCTGCAGCTATTGCCGCAGGGGAGCTGTTTAAGCGGTGCTTATTTGTCGGTGTAGTTAACGATGATGAAGGTTACTTCGTCAGCACTTTTGCCGTCGTTTTTGAAGTTCACGACGATCGGGTTGATGTCGTTGCCGCTGTAGTAGCCGCCTTTGAAAGCGTAATCAAGATAGATGTTGATGGTGAACAGCAGCAGGTCTTTTTCGTATTTGTGCAGAAACTGGCGGAAATTATTGACGTTTTCTTCTTTCCAGGCCGGTGAGAGATAATCTTTGTTAACCAGGTCGATGATATTGCCCATGTTGGCGGCTTCGACGACGTGTTCGTCCATGCCTTTGCCTTTTTCGTGGTATTCTTCATCGAGGAAGCGGTTAACGGCCTGAGCAAGAATGATGTCGGCATCGCGTTCACGTTCTTCGCGGCTCGGGAAAACCTGCATGCTGGCGCCATTGTCTTTATACCAGTAGGTGATCTGGTAGCGTACGGCGTTTTCAAAGTTGGCAGGAGCTTCGATGCGGCGCAATTCAACGTCGTTGTAGGAGAAATTGTCTGACGCAAAGCCTGACTGCATTGTCGCGGCCAGCATGAGAATCATAACAAAAAGACAGCGGAAAGACACTTTGCGTATGGTGGTGTACACGGGAGACATTACAAAACCTCTTAATACATTGGTCCGGACGGTTTGCTCTGACGAGTTGCTCCGGTTTTTTTTGTGTGACGCGCAGTATAGCAAATGTTGTGCCAACTTGCAACCCACATTTTCTATATCGGCATTTTTTACAAAAGTTTAGAGTTTTTTATGTATTTTTTTGTCCGGGTTTGTTTGAGTTTGTCTGTCTTTGTTTAGATATCCCGTCTTCCACTGTCTAAGCCTATTCTCACTCTCTGGTCCTTGATTTGGCTCAAGTCGGTAGAAGGGGGCATCATTCCCTCGTTTATTCTCAGGGTGATACATGCGGCAATCTTACATGTAACGGCTTAGAACCATTATTCTACCCTTCTGATGCGCAGGCGCAGGGATGATTTTTGAATCGCTGATTTTACATCTTCAATATTGCCAGAGAACCAGGCTACTGCGTCAGCTTTCCTGTAAATCTTTTTTGCATTGGTGTTCAGAAAGTGTGCAATCTGGTTAAACTTTGAGCAGAATTATTTCCCTAAATCTGCTCGGTTGTCTCTGCGTTATTTTAATTAACCGGGACAGGGGAGGAATTATGAGAACCAGGCAGATAATGTTGTTTCTGGTGTTTCTTTGTTTGACTACAGTCGCAGGCACTCTGGCAGAGCGTTCTATCGCTCCGCCTTATGAGCCGATTGATAATCTGGTGCGGGTGACCGTCGTCGGTGATGAGCGCGGGCCGTTGAGCGCGTACCCGGCATACCGTTATGAAAAATATATGCCTGATTCACGCCTGCGCATAACCGCCCGTCAGGGAGAGCGTTATTCGATCAGAGTCACCAATACTTCGCGCCGTCGTATTGCGCTGACAGTTTCGGTCGACGGTCTGAATATCATCTCGGGTCAGCGCAGCTATGGCAGTTCAAATGAGAGTATGTATGTGCTCAACCCCGGCCAGACGGGTGACTTCGCCGGCTGGCGTTCGGGCATGAGTCATGTGCAGAGATTTTATTTTACCAGCGCCGGTGATTCCTATGCCGGGCGACTGGGACAAAGCGACCAGCTGGGACTGATCAGAGTGGTTGCCTACCGTGAGCAACGGCCGGTGGCGTATCTTCCTTATGATTCGATAATGAAATCAGAAGCTGAGGGCAAGCGCATGGCCGAAAGTGCGCCCGGTACAGGTTATGGCGAAAGTTCCTGGTCACCGGTAAGCGAAACCGACTTCAACCCAGAATCCTACCCGGGTCAGACCGTCGAAATTAAATACGAATGGTCGACCCCGCGCTATTACGATGACGACCGCGATTACGAACACCATCATCGCGATTTTGCCGAACCGCCCCCAGGCCGCTGATACGTGGCTGAATAAAACAATACCAACCTGACGCCACAGTAGAGAAAAAATGCATTGCAAATAAGCCGGGCCAATGGCCCGGCTTATTATTTCGGCTGGTTGAATCAATAGGTCAGATGAAAATTTCGGGGTTACGGCGCGGCATGGCCGAGAGCTTCTCTCTGAACTGCTGCAGAGTTTCCGATGCGGCGATGCGCGCCTGTTGCGGGCACTTTTTGACGCAGGCACAGCACAGTATGCACAGTTCCTTTTTTGTCTGATAACCCTTTTTAAAATATACGGCGCCGGTCGGGCAGACTTCCTGGCAGCGGCCGCATTCTGTGCAGATTTCGTGTCTCGTTTCGATGGCGGTGTGATCGATTCTTTTGCGCTCCGGCAACGGGAAATTGCCCGGCAGTTTGAGCCCGGGCATCTCGGCCTTCGGGCTGAGAGACTGCACTTTTTCGTAAACTTTACGGCCGAAATCGCGGGCGGTCTGCTTGTCATCAGCATCTGGCCGACCTTTTGCAATCTTGTATTTGTCATTCGAGTAGGAGTGCTCGCCAACGAAGGCTGCGGCGGCCACAGGGAGCAGTCCGGCGCCGCTGGCGAATTCCCGCAGATCGATGAGGGCGTCGTCGTAATTGCGGTTGCCATAGACGGCGACGAGAACCGCCGGGTTGCCGGCGAATTTTATCGTGTTGAGGCGTTGCAGGGCCACGGCGGGCAACATACCGGCATAAACCGGGGCGGCGATTACCACCAGGTCCTCAGGCTCGATTTCGAGTATTGAATCGGCGTATTCTGGGTAGGTAAGGTTGTTTTCTATGACTTTAAGCGGGTCGATGCCGATTCCGGCAGCTATTTCGCTGACGATTTTGCCGGTAGCACCGGTCGGTGAGAAGTAGCAGAGGCAGACGCGCTTGAATTTCATTATCTGGTTCCTTGTTGCGTTGATTTTTCGTGACCAAGCATACCCTCAAACCGTATCTTCTGCAACCGCCGCGAGAAAGTCTATTGACAAGCCCCGGCCTGCCATAATATACTTGCCGCGACGGTTGAGCCGTCAAAATTGCAGAAACCGGAGGCCCGTAAAGATGATTCATGATTTTTTTTATCGCGACGCCTCCGTTTGTTCACTGTCTCTCTAACTGAATTCGTTTTCAGAAGCGGGCTGACCAATGGTGGCAGCCCGCTTTTCTTATCTGCGACAGTATGATCGGGAGTCGCGGCAGCGAAAAAAGAGATTTATTGATGGTTGCATAAATAAAGTCGGTTGCTGTGTCGGTAAGGCACGGGGAGAAGTCGGGATTGCTTTTTCGGAAGCTTGTGAGCGAAGCGAATCGCTGGAGAAAAAGCAACCCGACTGATAGACCGGGCCGCCGAACCGGTCAACCAGATTTTAATTTTACAGATGTCAATAAAATGAACGCCTCAGGGCAAATTTAAACAAAAACAGATGCAGAAAAACAACAGTAAATCAGTATTGAAACGAATTCTTCCCTTTTTCAGGCCGCACCTTGCTAGCCTGGCAGTGGCACTCGTCACGATGGTCGTGGTTACAGCAGTACACCTGCTGCGCCCGATGATTCTGCGCACCATTATCGACACTGCGATTCCGCAGAAGGACATCAGCATGGCGGTTATGGCAGCGGCTGTGTTTATCGGCTGTCTCATTGTCGGCGCTGTTGCAATGTACGTCAGAGTCAAAATCATGGCCCGTATCGGCGCCGAAGTCGTCGCTGAAATAAAACGCCGACTGTTCGGCCATATTCTCGGTCAGGGTATGCGCTTTTTCGACCAGAATCAGACCGGCAAGCTGATCACCCGCAGCGAATCCGATGCCAACCAGCTGAAGTCGATGTTTACCCAGTCGACGGCGCAACTGGTGGCCAGTGTTATGCTGATCGTCGGCACCATCATTGTTTTGATGCGCGAAGACGTGCGGATCGGTGCGGTTGCCATGCTCGCTCTCGTCGTGGTCGGCCTCGTGATGTTCTTCTATCTGACTTATATCCGCTCGCTTTACACAAAAGTGCGCGAGAAGAACAGCGCATTGACCGGCTATCTGACCGAATATGTTCAGGGCGTGCCCCTGATCAGGGTGCATGGCCGCGAAAAAGACATCATGAACAATCTGCAGACACACAGCGAAGAAAAAGCCAGGCTTGAGCGCAAAGCGGCATTTGTTGAATATATGCTGTTTTCATCGAGTTTCCGCTTTTTTACTGAAATCGGCGTGCTGATGCTGCTCTTCGCCTACTGCAGCAGCAGAGTCTATGCCGGCACCATGAGCGTCGGCACACTGGTGATGCTCATGGAACTGCTGCGCCAGTTCTTCAGACCGCTGGAATTTCTCATAGAAGTGCTCGCGCAGCTGCAGACGGCCCTTGCTGCCGGTGTTCGCGTTTTCGACATTTTCGATACCGAACCGGCGGTCAAAGACGAAGGTCAGCCGGCACCCGGCCTCAGACTCAATGAAAAAATCGCCTTCAACGATGTTTCGTTCGCCTACGACAGCGAGATTGTGCTGAAAAACGCCAGCTTTGAGATTCCGCGCGGGCAGCAACTGGCGATTGTCGGCGCCTCCGGCTCCGGCAAAACCACCTGTATCAACCTGCTTCTCAGATTCTATGACCCGACCAGCGGCAGCATAACCGTCGATGGCCGCGATATCCGCAGTATCAGTCTCGAAGACTGGCGCCGCAACATCGCGCTGGTGCTCCAGGAAATCTACCTTTTTCCCGGCACGATCATGGAAAACCTCAAGGCTTTTCATAACGATGTCGACGACGAAACGGTCATCAAGGCGGCGAAAGAACTCGGTGCGCATGATTTCATCATGCGTCAGAGCAAAGGTTACGAAACCCTGCTCGCCGAACGTGGCGCCAACCTCTCTTATGGCGAGCGTCAGCTGCTCTCATACACGCGGGCGATGGTCAAAAACCCCGATCTGCTGATTCTCGACGAAGCGACCTCGTCGGTCGACGTGATCACCGAACGCGAGTTGCAGGCGAGCATGGAAAAACTGATGCAGGGCCGCACTTCGATCGTGATTGCGCACCGCCTGGCAACCATCAGAAAAGCCGACCGCATTCTCGTCTTCGAAAAGGGCGTTTTGCAGCAGAGCGGCAGCCATAGCGAACTGATGCGCAAAGATGGTATTTACCGCGAACTGGTGAACATTCAGACCGCCGGCCGGGGCGACCCGTCTGTCGGCCCTGACGATAATGCCGAAATTGCCGCCAATAACGGCAATGGCGAAGCAACAGGAGCTGTTGCATGAAAAAATCAATGAAAAGAAAAGATCTCAGACACAACCGAATCTACTACATAAAGTGGATCTGGAACGAATACCGGCCGCACTGGCGCATGGTTCTGCTGCTGCTGTTCATGACATTCCTGTCCACGATCGTTGCTGTGATGTTTCCGATGGTGCTCAAGCACATCATCGACAGCCTGGTTACTGGCCTGAACAACTACCAGGCCGGGAAAATCACCCTCGATGCCGCGTTGAGCGAACGCAACCGCATGCTGCTGATGTTGCTTGCAATGGGCCTTGGCCCGTTTTTTTCGGGTATTTATACAAACTTCAGAGCCCGCATGAACGTGGCTTTCGAACTGTATTACCGCGAAAAATTCTTTGCTGAGATTCTCAAAAAGGGTCACCGTTTCTTTCTCAAATTCAGAACCGGTGATCTGGCGACCCGCCTGACCGAAGATATCAGAACCAATCCGCCGGGGCTTTCCTGGCTGTGCTGTTCCGGTATCTTCAGGGCGGTGAACTCGGCGAGCATCATCTTCTTCTGCGTCGCCTCGATGGCCCTGCTGCACTGGAAACTCGCGCTGCTTGCCTGTGTTCCGCTGCCGATCATGCTGTATATCTTCATCAGACTCGAAACCAGTTTCGGTGAATCGTTCAAAGACGTTCAGGAAGGCATGTCGGAAGGCAATGACTTTCTTGAAGCTTCATATTCAGGCATCAAGATCATCACGTCGTTCAATGCCAGAAAGCCGCAGCAGCAACTCTTCGACAAGCTTCTCGAAAAACGCATCAACCAGGAAATCAAGGTCGATGGCCTCTGGGGCATGTTCATGGTGTTCTTCGAATTCCTCAACTACGTCGGTGAAATCATGGTGCTGGTTTTCGGCGGCATAATGGTTATCCGCGGCACGCTGACGCTTGGCACTTACTATGCCTTCTTCAGCTACCTCGGCATGATCATCTACCCGCTGATGGACATTCCGATGATGCTCGTGACTTTGACGCAGGCCTGTGTTTCGATCGATCGTCTCGAAGATCTGCAGAAAACCGACAGCGCCGCGCAGGAATCAGAAATCGACGGCACTGCTGAAATTGCCTCGATCGACGACCTCTGCTTTGAGAACGTCAGTTTCAAGCATACCCTTGTCGAAAATGTCGAGCAGCAGGAAAGCGAAAAGACCGCAGACAGCAGCCTGCCCGCTTCCTCTGAAGGCGTCTCTGCAAATGACAAAGAGCCCTTCGCCTTCAAAGATCTCAATTTCTCGATCAGAAAAGGGGAAAAGGTGGCGGTAGTTGGCCAGATCGGCTCGGGCAAAACCACTCTGCTGAACCTGGTTTCTGGCATGATGCAGCCAGATGCCGGCACCGTCAAAGTGAACGGTGTGCCGCTGGCAGAGATTCGCCGCCAGTCGTTTAGAGACAGAATCGGCTACATTCAGCAGGAACCGGTGATCTTCTCGGAATCGATCCGCACTAACATCGACTTCTGGCGCAATAAATCAGATGAACTGATTCAGGCATGCGCCAGAATCGCGCAGTTCGACCGCGAAGTCATGGCTTTTCCGGGCGGGTTCACCGAGCCGGTCGGCCAGCGCGGCGTAACACTCTCGGGCGGCCAGCGGCAGCGCCTGTCAATTGCCCGTGCTCTCGTCGGTCAGCCGCAACTGTTGCTGATGGACGACATCACCGCCAGCCTCGATGCCGCCAACGAGAAAAAGCTCTGGGCCGATCTCGAAAGCGAATACGGCGCGATTACCTGTCTGATCGTGACGCATCGCATGGCGACCGCGATGATGGCCGACCGCATCATGGTGCTCAAAGACGGCCGCATCGAAGCGACCGGTTCACATGATGAGCTGATGCAGAGCTGCGAGACCTACCGCCACCTCGCTCACGCTTAGGCCGCCCCGGTGATTTAGCTAAAAACCGCCGCACTTTAGTAGTGCGGCGGTTTTTCGTCGTGGGGGATTGATTCGTCGATCGGTGAAGGGGTGGTTTTCGGTTGCAGCCGGGCGATTTCCTTGTGGCAGCGGTCGAGTTGCTTCTGCTGGTCGACAATTACTTCGTTGAGCTCTTCAACGAACTTTTCGAGGTAGGCGAGGCGTTTTTCGATTTCGATGATGCGGTTTTCCATGGTGCGATTCCTGTTGTTACAGCCAGTTGCGGCGTCTGAAGTAGACGAGCATGCCGAGCGCGACTGAGATCATGACGAACCAGACGCCAAAGTAGCCCATTGGCCACTTAAGCTCCGGCATGAATTCGAAATTCATACCGTAGACACCGGCAATAAAGGTCAGCGGAATGAAAATCGTGGCGATGATCGTCAGAGTGCGCATGATTTCGTTCATGCGCAGGCTGATGTTCGAGATGTAGAGATCGTAAACGCCGATCGAAACTTCGCGCAGGGTTTCTGAGGTTTCGAGTACATGCACCGCATGATCGTAGATATCACGGAAATAAATGCGACTTTCAGGCTTGATGATCGGCGATTCTGCTCGCAGCAGGGCCGAAGCTATTTCGCGCAGCGGCCACGAAATCTTGCGCATGTAGAAAAGCTGCATTTTCAGCTCATGCACGTCGTTGCCGTTAAAGTCATCAGGCGTTTTCAGCAGGGTCATTTCCAGCTCTTCGAGAGCTTCGGCGAGACATTCGAGTACAACGAAGTAGTTGTCGATGATGATGTCGATCAGCGCCAGAGCCAGGTAGTCGGAAGCACTGCCGCGCAGTCGCCCGGTATTCTTGCGCAGGCGCTCGCGAATCGGGTCGAAAACGTCGCCCGGGTCTTCCTGGAATGTCAGAACGTAGTTCTCGCCAACGACAAAACTGACCTGCTCGCTCTTGAGCTTGCCGTCATCAGTGATGTCGATCATTTTGACGATGATGAACAGATAGTTTTCGAAAGCTTCGAATTTAGGCCGGTGATCAGGGTTGAGAATGTCTTCGACGGTCAGCGGATTGATGCTGAACATCTCGGCGGCGGTCTTGAGCATCTCGACGTCTTTGAGGCCATAGAAGCAGAGCCACGAAATATAATGATTCTGCCTGATGGCGCGAAACTCGTTGATATCAGTGATTTCTTTTTCTCGGTATTCACCGGCATCGTATTCGATCAGCTCGACAATTGTCTCGTTAACGCGGTCGGGGGAAAAATTGGCGATGGTTCCCTGCGGCTTGCCGGCTTTCGACTCGGCGATGCCTTTTTTTACGAATGGCAGCATTTTTGACCTCCCGCGTTGATTACCGGCCAATGCTATCACATTCGGCGATTTTGATTGTATAAAATTTGCGGCGGTTCTATAATCGATAACAGGATGATTTCTTTAAGAGGAGCCAGAATAATGCCCGAGAACACTAATCGCGAACGCGATCTGGTTTTGTCACCCAATGAATACTGTCTGATTTCTGACCAGACCAAAGGTCATATCGTCGTCTACGTCGGCCCTTACAAGACGAGCCTGGCAAACACAGACCAGCCCGTGATTTTCAACGACAAGAACAAGCGTTTTGAGAGGGTTACCCTCGAACAGGCGATTTCGGTTTTTGCCACTGCGCCCGAAGGCTGGTATCTGGTGTTGAAAAACCCGGCCAAAGACAGTCTGCAGCCCCCGCATTTCGGGTCAAACAGCCTGCCCGAACTGAAAATCGGTCACAAGGTCAACATGCCGGGGCCGGTAAATTTCGCTCTCTGGCCCGGTCAGATGGTGCGCGTCATTCAGGGCCACTATCTGCACCTGAATCAGTATCTCGTCGTGCGCGTCTATGACGAAGACGCCGCCCGCGAAAACTGGAAAAAGGCCGTAGTTAAGCCCCAGGCCGGTACCGCCGAAGAAGCCGTAAAGAAAACTGACGGCATTCCCGAACTGACAATGGGCAAACAGTTGATCATCAAAGGCACCGAGGTGTCTTTTTACATACCTCCGACCGGTGTCGAAGTTGTGCGTGATGCCGATGGCAACTACCTGCGCGAAGCCGTGACCCTCGAACGCCTTGAATACTGTATTCTGCTCGATGAAGATGGCAATAAACGCTTCATTCAGGGCCCGGCCGTGGTTTTCCCGAGTCCGACCGAAACTTTCATTGAAAAGAACGGCACCTGCAAGTTCAAAGCTATCGAACTCAACGAAATCAGCGGGATCTACATCAAGGTCATCGCTCCCTATAGCGAAAACGGCGTTGAACACAAGGTCGGCGAAGAACTGTTCATTACCGGCAAAGACCAGATGATCTATTTCCCGCGCCCCGAACACGCCATCATCAAATACGGGGAAAGGGA
>CAZFUG010000018.1:33088-33414 GCA_964522035.1 uncultured bacterium | reverse complement strand
AATATCTGGAAACAACCACCTGGATATTGATGGCAGTACTATATTTAACGATGCTGTTTCTGTTCGACCTGCTGCCAAGGTATTCGGGAAAAATACCTCGTCTGCCTGAGGCGTGCAAAGCCATCGACCTTTGCTCTGCCCTGCCAATATTCATTGCCAATGAAATACTGGTGCCACTTATCGGGCCAGGTATGGGATACCGATTTACACCTTTTCTCTGCGGCCTTCTCCTGCTCCTTGCAGTCAGAATTACATTGACCGCAGCCAGATATCGCCGACCTGGCATACTGGCAATCGGAGTTCTCGCTCTTATTTTCCTGTTCCAT
>CAZFUG010000018.1:27369-33078 GCA_964522035.1 uncultured bacterium | reverse complement strand
CACATGGGGAGCCTGCTACCTTGCTATCAGCCAGACCCGGCTGGAAAAAGATGCACAAGGCAAAGTCCCGGGCGACATCCGGCTGATTTTTCTTGGATTCAACAAGATCGTCGTTAAGCCGTGTGAACCAGGGCAGACCGATCTCGGAAACCACGGGCCATGGACCTACAACCGCTTCGAATATGACGGAGTAAAGAATCTGCTTATGCTTGCCATAATTGCATGGTTCGCCGGAGCATCCAGACAGGGATGGCAGCGAGTGCTGGGAATTGCCAGGGCCAGAGCCGTATCATGGGCCGCTCTGGCGCAGGCTGCCATGCTGGGTCTGCTGGCCGGTGCAATACTTTCATCTGGCAATTTTTTCTGGTTTCTCATACATAAATATGATTCTCCTGCAGTCTGGTGGTATGGCTATCTGCTGGGTTTCGCTTTAACCGGAGCATTCTTCGAAGAAATTCTTTTCCGCAATCTCCTGCTGGGCGCCTTGATGCGAAACATGCCATTCGCAGCGGCCAACGCTGCTCATGCCCTTTTGTTCAGCATCTGGCACGTTTACATGAATGGACTCAGTTTTCATACCAACCTGTGGTTCGTTGGCTGTCTGTTCGGAGCGGTATGGCACAGAGCCGGTCTTCTGGCTGCTCTTATAACTCACCTGGTGGGCAACTATACCAGCATGGTAATTGGCTGGAATTGTGGTTCCCTGGCCTTTGGCTGGTAACGAAGCTGCGCAATTTAAAATTGCCGCCAGAATTATTGGTTGAATAATTCTGACGGCAATTTCGTCAAGTCTGAAACTCAGGGAGTCGACACGACAGATGAACCCGGGGCGCCTTCCCTGATGATGATGAAATCGTTGTTACCGGTTTGATGGCCGGTGCCGGTGAGGTCGCCGTCGGTCGACAGGCCATAGCCGCTGAGCAGATAGCCGCCGTCAGTTGTGATCAGAAAGCTCGACAGATAGTCATCAGCCGTGCCACCGAAACATTTCTGCCATTCCAGGCTCATGGCCGGGCTGATTTTGCCGAACCAGAAATCACCTGTGGCGCCGTGGTTGCCTGCTGCATCGCCGTCGGTCGAGTTTGTCCGGCCGGAGAACAACAAACCACCGTCAGCAGCGAGCTGCCCGCGCAGGCCGGTATCGACGCCAGAACCACCTAACCTGACCAAAGATATGGACGCGGTTGCAAAATCAGCTGGCACCCTGAACACCATCACGTCTTCTGTGCCACGATTGGCAGGCAGAGGACAGAAGCCATCTGTCGACCCTGTGGTGCCGATTACGTAGAAGTCACCATTGGCCATGGGAACGACTCCCGTGCAGGAATCGGTACCGCTCCCACCGAAACGGAGCTTGTTTAAGACTCCCCCTGTGCTTGAAATCTCGGCGACAAAACCGTCGTTAAAAAATGGATTTGACTGGGGAGATGCGCCAAAAACGCCATATGGGAAGCTGGTAAAGCCACACAGCAGATATTTGCCGTCGGCTTTCTGGGCGATATCATAAGCGAGGGTTTCTGGCCCGTTGCCCGTGAGGCGAACTTCCCAGGTCTGTTCAAGATTGGGAGTGAACTTGACGGCCCAGGCGTATTTGTAAGAACCATCAGAACAGACGCCGGCCATTATGCCACCGCCGTCAGCTGTATTTTTGATGCCGCCGCGTGCATCGACGGAATAATAGGAACCATAATCTGAGTATGGAGTCGGGCAGATTCCTGGAGTAGTGGAGTCAGGAACGCCGTCGGCACCTATTTTCATAAGCATGGCACGCTGGCCAACGACCTGTTTAAAGGCCATATCGCCATTTGTCGACGTGGTGTCGCCGGCCAGTATGTAACCGTTTCCGAGAGCTATCAGACCGCTGCAGTGATCTGCTTCACTGCCGCCAATGCGTCTCGTCCAGAGTATTTCGCCGGCATCGTCGATTCTGGCGAGCCAGATGTCGCTGCCAGCAAGCGTGCCTGGTGTCGTAGACGGTATCTGGTCGAGATAAGAATTCGTTGTACCAGCGATCAAGACGCCATCTCCTTCAACGGCATTTACGCAGTAGACATCTGATTCGTCAGCCAGTCCGCCCAGGCTTTTTTTCCAGGTTTTTGTCTGAACTCTGAACAAATCTGTGCCGGTTGCCAGTTCTACACCGGCATAGGTCAAAACGACGCTCCACGAACCCGTAACCAGGTTTGTCAGATCGAAGCTGCATGTCAGCGATGTCAAGCTGTTGACGACCACATTGGAGGCATTTACAGGTGTCTGCCCGGAACGGGTCAATCTCGGAATTATCCCCGAGACAAACCCGGTACCGCCGATTTGAACATTGTTCAAAGTTCCGCTGTTAAAACCTTTCGCCGGCTGCAAAGCAGTCAGGGTAGTCTTGAGAATGGTCAGGGAAATCGGAGTCGCTTTTTGCCCGACATTCGAAACAGCATCTATCTGCCAGGCCGTGCATGTGGCAGGCCCGTTCTGTGATATCGTCACCGGCCCCGTATAGAGAGAATCTGTGAGGCCGTTGTCGAGTGAATAATGCAGAGTGCCGCCAGATTCGGCCGCGGTAACCGTAAATGTCTGATTGGTAGTAAAAACACCCGGCGCGATACCCGTTATCGTTGGGGCGAGCGGCACAGTCTTATCGATGGTAAAGGTTACGGCTGCAGCTTTTGCTCCGGTATTTCCGGCTGCATCGATCTGCCAGGCAGTACAGGTCGCGGTTCCGTCAGCGGATATTGTTACCGGGCCGGTATATACTGAATTCGTGAGCCCGTTGTCGAGTGAATAATACAGGGTGCCGCCAGATTCGGCTGCGGTAACGGTGAACGTCTGGTTAACAGAATGGATGCCGGTGGCAAGGCCGGCAAGCGTTGGGGCGAGCGGCGCAGTTTTGTCGATAGTAAAGGTTATGGCTGCAGCTTTTGCCCCGGTATTGCCGGCCGCATCGATCTGCCAGGCAGTGCAGGTCGCGGTTCCTTCGGCAGAGATTGTTACCGGACCGGTATATACTGAATTCGTGAGCCCATTGTCGAGAGAATAATACAGGGTGCCGCCAGATTCGGCTGCGGTAACGGTGAACGTCTGGTTCCCAGAATAACTGCCGTTAGCAATACCGGCAAGCGTTGGGGCCTGAGGGGCGGCAACATCGATCGTCACAGTTACAGGCGCAGTTTTCTGACTGGTTTTTCCGGTGGCATCGATCTGCCAGGCAGTGCAGGTCGCGGTTCCTTCGGCAGATATCGTTACCGGGCCTGTGTATATAGAACTGGTAACGCCGTTGTCGAGAGAATAATACAGAGTGCCGCCCGATATGGCACCCGTAACCGTGAATGTCTGACTGGCCTTGAAAAGACCAGTGGTGATGCCACTGATCGTTGGGGCATCAAGAACAGTTCTATCTATGATAACGGTAATGGGTGCAGATTTGGCACCGGTATTTCCGGCTGCATCGATCTGCCAGGCCGTACAGGTCGCGGTTCCTTCGAGGCTTATCGTCACCGGAGCGGTATAAACTGTATTAGTGATGCCGTTATCGAGAGAATAATACAGAGTGCCACCCGGTTCGGCTCCGGTTACCGTGAACGTCTGGTTCGAAGCAAAGGTGCCGGAAGTGATACCCGTGATCGTCGGTGCCTGGGGCGAGGTTTTATCGATAGTCAGGGTAATGGGTGTGGCTCTGGCGCCAATATTCCCTGCGACATCTATCTGCCAGGCAGTGCAGGTCGCAGTTCCTTCAAGTGACAATGTCACCGGCCCAGTGTAGATGGTGTTGGTAAGCCCGTTGTCGAGTGAATAATACAGGTTGCCGCCCGGTTCTGAACCAGTCAATGTGAATGTCTGACTGGTTTTGAAGATACCGGCCGCAATACCGGCCATTGCTGGCGCATGAGGCGCGGTATTATCGATGGTCAGGGTAATCGGTGCAGCCCTGGCGCCAATATTTCCGGCGGCATCGATCTGCCAGGCAGTGCAGGTCGCAGTTCCTTCAACTGACAAAGTCACCGGCCCGGTGTAGATAGCATTTGTAAGCCCGTTATCGAGAGAATAATACAAGTTGCCACCCGGTTCTGAGCCGGTTACTGTCAACGTCTGACCAGGTTTAAAAGTACCGGCAACAATACCAGACATTGCAGGAGCCTGGGGTGCAGTATTGTCAATGGTCAGGGTAATCGGCGTAGCTCTGGCACCAATATTGCCGGCAGCATCGACCTGCCAGGCGGTACAAGTAGCGGTTCCTTCGGTCGACAATGTCACTGGTCCGGTATATATGACCTTTGTAATGCCGTTATCGAGAGAATAATACAAAACATTGTCTGGCTCTGAACCTGTTACTGTAAACGTCTGACTGGTTTTAAAGCTGCCAGACGTGATTCCGGTAATTGTCGGCGCTTGAGGAGCTGTAGCATCTATCGTCACGGTAATCGGCGCAGTTTTTGCACCGATATTACCGGCTGCGTCGATCTGCCATGCCGTGCAGGTGGCTGTACCTTCTGCATTTATCATCACCTGATCTGTGTAAACCAGACTTGTGACGCCATTATCGACAGAATAATAGAGAGTGCCGCCTGCTTCAGCTCCGGCAATCGTAAATTTCTGACCTGCAGAATAAATGCCGGTTGTAATACCTGTGATTGTCGGGGCCTGAGGGGCAGTAGTGTCGATGGTCAGCGAAACAGGCTTTGAGATGAAATTATTCGACTTATCCCTTGCAACAATCTGAAAAAAGCCTTCTGTAGAAAGAGTTACCGGACCTGCATAATCATTCCAGGTCTTCCCGTTATCGAGGGAATATTCATACGTTCTTGCATCTACGATCTGAATTGAGAATGTTTTTGCTGTATTAAATGACCCGGTGTCTATGCCGGTAACCATCGGAGCAGTATGAATGGGCATGGAAAAAGCATATCGGGGTTCTTCAGAGTATCCGCTCATATCGAGAGCGATTGAAGGAGACATCGGTGCCGCAATCTCCCTGAATACCTGCGGAGTGAATTCATCCGGGCTGGTGTTGTAAACATAGGTGCCTTCCGGGCGAAACCAGGTTTTGAACATATCTGGAACGAATATACTTCTGCCAAGATCAGAAAGCTCTACCGGGGTTGAGGCATTGCGAGCCCTGTCCCATGACGCGGTCTCCAGTTCATCCAGGGGGCGGGTCTCAGAGGCAAATTCGTTCGCAAGAACAGTTCTGGCTTGAGCTTCAGCCGCCTGCACAGTGGGCGGAATTACATAGCAGGCAAGAGTTGCAATCTGACCATCCGGAATTGAAATATCAATAGCAGCAGGCATACCCTGTTCGGCAGTAAAGGTCGCAATTGGCTGATTGTCGGCTATGACGACGCAAAGGAGTTTCGTCACCGGTGTAATGAAGCTGAAAGATTCGCCGGCAAATTTCTGCGGACCTGCCCGGTTCAGGTAGACAATCGGGCCTTCAGTCTTTCTCTTACTAGCCTCACAGTTATCTTCCCATAAATCCCGATAGGTGAATGCAAGCACCAGCTTTTCAGATTCAGTGTTGAGCTTCTGCGAAACACCGCGGTCGCCAGAATAATTGAAAACGATTTTCTGACTGCCGCCTGATTGTGAGATTGTCATCTGCGCAGAGGCAACATCTGGAATGATAACAGGCGAAGAAGCAGGGTTTATAATAACCGAGCCTGTGGCTCCTATCGGAGCAAGCGAAAGAAGATAGTCGCGTGTGATGTCGTGATCATCGCCTTT
>CAZFUG010000018.1:15457-27359 GCA_964522035.1 uncultured bacterium | reverse complement strand
GTCTTGTGCAGACGGAATGACGGCCGGGGCTGAGAAACAGCAGGAACATTGCTTGTGAACAGGCTGTAATTGGCGAGACCCACAACTGTCATCGAGGCATACATGGCATGCAGATCTTCATTGAGAAACAGATTCGTCAGGGTTGTCACCGGAAGATCAGAAAAATCAGGCTTGAGATTTAGGTCGACGGCCGGTGATGCGATTGCTACCGGCACAAAATCTGCCGGTGCAGGCAATGGCAGGCTGCCAACCAGATCATTGACGGCCTGCGCGACCAGGGTGGCCGAAGCGATGTTCTGACTTGAATTTAAAAGGAATTCTGTATCGGAGAATTTGGCGGCAATAGCGTTGATAACCGGCCCGATACGATCTTTCGCGAGACTGTCGGAAAAAGCGAAAAAGTCGAAGGAATAGCCCGCTCTGGCTTTCATGGCTTCGAATATCAGTACCCGCGCCGTCGTTTCAATTCCATATGGCGGCGAAGCGACCGCCTGGTCATAGCTCAGAATGGTCGAGCCACGATGGCCACCGGCAGCGTTCGAATAATCGAACCGGTAAAAGCTGTAGGCCGGCACTGCGAGTGAAACAGGCAAAACCGCCTTGTCATTTTTTATATCATCAACGATCTGCTGAACCTGAGCCGGCGTGAAACCGGCAATGACAGAAGTTACATTTGCACCGGTTTCATCAGAATCGTCATAAATGCCAAGGGGATCAAACCTGCACGCTACAAGCGAAAGAAGGCAAAAAAGCAGCACGCAGTCAATCAGTATTTTCCATTTTTTCATATATTCTCTCCGGGCAACCCAAGTCTGATTCAGCTATATTTTGCCAACAAAAGAGAGTTTTCCATACTGGTGAACAACCCTCTCTCATCTATAAGGCAGGCATTAAATCTAATCGGCAGTGTATAGCTCCAAGACCGCTGAAGTAAAGGAAAAAAGTATTTTTTGAGAAATCGAAACGGGATGAGATATAATTTAAACTCTCTTTGAAAGCCTTTATAAATGGTGGAACACAAGCAAAATGCAGTATCAGACTGAGCCTCTGGCGATTGTTGGCATCGGCCTCCGGCTCCCCGGCGGCATCAACAACCCAGAATCCTTCTGGCAAGCCCTGATCGAAGGCAGAAATCTGATCGGTGAAGTACCCTCAGACAGGTGGAACATCAAATCATTTTTCGATCAGGATAGAGCCCGAATCGGAAAGGTTTACACCCGCAAGGGCGGCTTTTTGAACGACATCGCAGGTTTCGACCCTGAATTTTTCGGTATTTCGCCATATGAAGCCGGATTCATGGACCCGCAGCAGAGAATAATGCTCGAAGTCACATGGGAAGCCCTTGAAGACGGCGGCATAGCTCCGGAAAAGCTTGCTGGAACAAAAACCGGGGTGTTTATCGGCGCTTCATTGCACGAATACGAAAATCTTAATTTTGACCGTAACGATCACCGCCTTTATGGCACCTACTCGGCAACCGGCATGGGCACTTCGATTCTTGCGAACCGGATCTCTTATTTATTCGATTTCAAAGGGCCGAGCATTGCGATCGACACCGCCTGTTCATCGTCTCTGGTTGCAGCTCATCTCGCCTGCCAGAGCATTCTGAGCGGCGAAACAGACATTGGTATTGCCGGCGGCATTCAGATTCTCATCAGGCCCGACTCTACCATGACCCTGTGCAAGGGCGGCTTTATTTCACCAGATGGCTGCTGCAGAAGCTTTGACGCCGGCGCAAACGGTTATGTCAGATCTGAGGGCGCCGGCGCTGTGGTGATAAAAAGGCTTTCGAACGCCCTGAAAGACAATGACCCGATTTATGCCCTGATCTGCGGCAGTGCGGTGAATCAGGATGGCAGAAGTGCCGGGTTGACGGTTCCTGACGAAAACGCTCAGAAACACGTGATCGTCGAGGCTCTCGCAAAGGCCGGAATTCAGCCTCATGACGTGCAGTATGTCGAGGCCCACGGCACCGGTACACCGGTTGGCGACCCGGTCGAGGCCCGTTCAATCGGAACCGTGCTTTCGCAGAGCCGCGCAAAAAGTAACCGGCTCATCATTGGCTCGGCAAAGAGCAATCTCGGGCATACCGAGTCGACCGCCGGCATGGTCGGCCTGGTAAAAGCCGCTCTGATGCTTAAAAATGCAAAAATTCCTGCGAATCTTCACTTTGTCGAGCCCAGCCCGCACATTCCGTTCGAAGAACTGAACATCAGGGTTCCGACGACTGCCGAAACCTGGCCTGATACCGGCACAAAACCAAAGGTTGCCGGCGTTAATTCGTTTGGCTTCGGCGGCACCAATGCCCACGTCGTTCTGCGCGAACACTTACAAAACCCTGACCATGAAAGCAACCCTGTTACTGAGACGGCTTTGCCACTTGTGATTCCTTGTTCGGCACGCAGCCAAGAAGCTCTTAAAGCCGTGGCAGCTGACATGAGCAGGTTTCTCAAAGATAACTTACAGGGCACAACCGCAGAACTTGCCGATATCGCCGCGGCAGCCGCGCTTCACAAGGGGCAGCATCATTTCCGGGCCGCTTTCGTCGCCGCGACGAAAAGAGAACTGGCCGACCTGCTGCAGGCCTATGTTTCTGAAGAGGCAAAGCCAGACGTAATTCATGGGCGGATACTGCAAAAAAAACCGTTGAAGACTGCCTTCATTTTTTCGGGAATGGGCCAGCAATGGCGGGGCATGGGCCGGAGCCTTTATCAGCGTGAGCCGGTTTTCAGAAATATCATAGACCGCTGCAGCCAGCTTTTTAAAGAATACACGCAAGCCTGGAACCTTATCGAAGAATTGTTTGCCGATGAGCAGGCCTCACGCATCGACGAAACACAGATTTCACAGCCCTGTATTTTTGCGATTCAAGCTGCTTTGAGCACACTCTGGCAGGCATGGGGAGTCAGGCCAGACAGCATTGTCGGTCACAGCGTCGGAGAAGTGGCCGGCTATTTTGCCGCCGGGGTTCTGAGCCTCGAAGATGCGGTAAAAGTATGTTTTCACCGCAGCCGACTGCAGCAGACAAAAGCCGGCTCAGGCGGCATGCTGGCCGCAGGGTTGTCTGAGAAAGACGCCGCTCGGTTCCTGCAGCAATTTGCAGGCAAGGTATCGATTGCGGCGGTCAATGCGGCAGAAGCGATAACGTTTTCGGGTGAGATCGAAGCTCTTAATGAGATTGCCAAACTATGCGAAAACGAAAATATTTTTCACCGTTTTCTCAAGGTCGAGGTACCTTATCACAGCGCCGGCATGAACTCTATCTGCAGCGAACTCGGAGAGAGCCTGCGCGATATCAGACCGGTCGAGGGAAATATTCAGGTCATTTCGACCGTTACAGGTGCCAATATCGCTGGCACTATGATAAATGGCGATTACTGGGCAGAAAACATCAGAAAACCGGTGCTTTTCAAAACGGTGCTTGACGAGCTGATCAAGGGCGATACGGATATTTTTGTCGAAATCAGTGCCCACCCGGTTTTATCGGCATATATGCTCGAAAGCCTTGTAACGGCTGAAAAAAAGGGCACCGTCGTTCATTCGCTCAAACGCGGTGAAGACCATGAAAAAGCCATTCTGCGCGAAATCGCGAAAATTTATGCAGCCGGTGGCCCGGTTGCCTGGCAATCTCTTTATCCATCACCTGCCAGGTGGGTAAAACTGCCGGCATACCCATGGCAAAACAAGCCCTGCTGGCTGGAATCAGAGGAATCGAGAAAATACCGTCTCGGAATCAGGAACGGGCACCCACTGCTCGGTGAAATGATGCATGCCGGCAGAAGGGTCTGGAACTCAGTCATTGATTTAAGCCTGTTTCAATATCTGAAAGATCATGTGGTGCAGGGCGGAATTGTGTTTCCGGCGGCGGCGTATATTGAAATGGCGTTTGCGGCTTTTAAAGAAACTTATGGCGCCAATTGTGCCGTTCTTGAAGAAATTGAAATGCTGAAACCGCTGCTTTTCAACCCCGAAGTCGAAACATGCCTGCAGCTGGCACTCGAAGATGGCGAAAAATTCTCGGTATTCAGCAGACCCAAAAACGATGGCGCTGACTGGACACTGCATGCCCGCGGGCGCTTCGGCGGCACTGATATGCTGCAGACATTTCCCAAAGCTGAGTTTGCAGAGTTGCGCAACAGCTGCGAGCGAACGATAGAACCTGAAACTTTGTATGGCGAGTTTAACAAACGGGGGCTCGTCTACGGCCGAATGTTTCGTGGTATAGAAGAGCTGTGGGTCGGCGACAATGAGGCATTTGGCCGAATCAGCCTGGCGAGCCATGAAGATTCTGACCTGAGCGGCTACAATATTCACCCTTCGGCTCTCGACGCCTGTTTTCAGATTCTCGGGGCATTCGGAGGCGAAGGAACATACCTGCCATTGAGATTCGAGAGGGCCATGCTGCACGCAAGCCCTGGCAGGGTGGTGTTTTGCCATGCCGTGCTGACAGAACGAAGCAACAGATGGTTGGCCGGGAATCTATCTATCTATGGCCCAGACGCTGACCTGCTCCTCAAAATCGATGGCTTTACATGTCAGAGAATGCTCGATCAGCAGGACATTGCGCACAAGAATCTCGACGAACTGCTATATCAGTTCGAATGGAAAATCGATGAAGAATGCCTCATCGAGGGGGTGCCAGCCAATCATTATCAGCCGGATGTCTGGCAATTGAAGCATGAGCTGCATGCAGACCTGCTTAAACTCATCGAAACAGGCAACAGCGAGACACGCTTTAACAAGGCGTTTAACAGTCTGAACCGGCTTTGCCTGCTTTATATCATCGATGCGCTGAAAAATTCAGAACCTGGCTTCGGCGAAACAATCAATTTTTCTGCACCTGAGCTGATCGAAAGATTTGCGGCAGAACCAGCAAAACAGAAACTGCTCGAGCACTTTCTGCGCCTGCTCGTCGAACAGCAGGTTTTGATAAAAACCGGCAAAGAGAACGAATACGCGCTGGCAGAAACTGCAGCCGACGAGCTTGTCAGCGAGCGCGTCAGCAGGCGCTGGCGAAAACTTCTCGACCAGCACCCTGGCTGGCGCTGTGAATTGTCGATGCTGGAAAGATACGGCTCTCATCTGGCGCAGCACCTGAGTGGGCAGATAGAGTCGGCAACACTGCATTTCGCAGACAATTCTCAGACATACGACCAGTTTTTTAAAGATTCACCAACCTTCAGACTCGGCAACAAGGCGGTACAGATTGCGATAAAGGCAATTCTGAAGAACCTTCCGGAAGGGCACATGGTCAGAGTTCTCGAAATTGGCGCAGGAACAGGAGCTTTGACGTCGACCATACTGCCTCTGCTGCCGACAAACAGAACCCGCTACTGCTATACCGATGTTTCTGAAGGGATTTTGAGCCAGGCGCGAAGCAGATTTGCCGCTAAAGATTTTATCGAATACAGAATTTTCGATCTGCAAAAGAAACCAGAAGAGCAGGAATTGCCTCTGAATGCCTTTGATCTCGTTATTTCGAGCATGGTGTTCGACAATATTTCAGATGTGCACATGTCGATCGACAGTATTTTCAGAATGACTGCGGCAGGCGGCATGTTCATTGTTCTCGAACCGGCCGGCGAATTCAGCTGGTACAATTTCATAAATGAAAAAACCGAAAAGATCGACTGGGTCGAGGTTCTTAAAAGCAATGGCTTCGCTGAAGCCGAAACTGTTTTTCCACCGGATTCAGGCAATCCGTGCGGGCTGCAATTGATAATCGCCCGAAAGACGCCCGCCGAGCCGGCAGAAAACCCCGATCTGATCGAACTGCCAGTTAGAATACATGGCGCCGAGGCCGGCAAAATGATCAAAAACTCTGACTGCTGCGTAATTCTGGCCGATTCTACCGGTATAGCCGAAAAGCTTGCGGATCTGCTCAGAAAAAGCGGAATTGAAGATCTGCGGCTGGTTTATCAGGCAGAGAATTTCGACACGTCGAACCCGGCAAAACTCGCAATCAACCCGCAACAACCCGACCACTACGACGAAATGCTGAAGTTTGTCGGGCAGAACAAAGCGCAGGCGCTCAGAATTATCAATCTGTGGAACATTGGTAAAACCGGGTTAGAGGCTGACGCGAACTGCCTGCATGGCATATATCTCCTGCAAAGCCTGGCGCAGCAGAAAGCTTTTAAAGCCGTTTCCCTGTGGATGATTACCAGTGGCGTGCACCCGCTGGAAGGGTTTTGTGAACTGGCTCTGCAGCAGGCACCAATCTGGGGACTGACCAGAGTAATGGCAACAGAACACCCTGAGATAAAGTTCAGAACCGTCGATATCAGCCCGAAACCTTCAGACATCGAATTGAAAAACCTGACCAGATTCATCGTGAACCCCGATAACGAAGACGAATTCGTTCTAAGAGATGCTTACCGCTTCGTGCATCGGCTGACACTCAAAGGCAGCGGAGCTCATTACGAAGAAGGAACCGTGGAAGAAGTTTCGTTCTGCCTTGAGAAAGGCCGGCAGGGGGCTATCGACAGTCTGACCTTTATCGAAAAGGCAAGACAGGCACCCGGTGAGGGCGAGATAGAGATAAAGATCCACGCCACCGGTGTCAATGTGAAAGATGTTCTGAAAACGACGGGTGTTTTTGAGCAGCTTGCGACTTACGACAGCAATCTCATTGCGAAGCTCGGAATCGAATGTTCGGGCGTTGTCGTTGCGAAAGGCACAGGTGTCGATGAATTCGAGATTGGCGACGAGGTCATGGGCCTGGCTTATAACAGTTTCGCCAGCCACACGACAGCCAGAAAAGAAGGCCTGATTCATAAACCCAGACATCTGACTTTCGAAGAAGCAGCGTCCATGCCTCTTTCATACCTGACCGCCCACTATGCCCTGGTTATGCTGGCGAAAATCAAAGCGGGTGACCGAATTCTTATTCACACCGCAACCGGCGGAGTTGGGATGGCAGCGATCAATATTGCCCGCAAAGTCGGGGCAGAGGTTTTTGCCACCGCCGGCAGCGCTGAAAAAAGAGACTTTCTCAAGGCGTTAGGTATCAGTTATGTCGGCGACTCGCGGTCACTGATGTTTGCCGATGAGATCAGCCGTCTGACTAATAGCGCAGGCGTCGATATCGTTCTGAATACGCTGCCGGGCAAGGCGATCCGCAAGAGCATGTCGATTCTGAAGTCTGTTACCGGGCGATTCGTCGATATCAGCAACATTTACAATGAATCGCTGAAAGTGCACTTTCCGGAAAAGGGTATCGCACTGCACGCCTTCGACCTCGAGCGCATGAGCGAAGCGACACTCTGCGATCTCTGGAAGGAGCTCAAAGATGATCTGCAGAATGGGTCTTACTCTCCGATTCCTTTCAGGGCCTACCCGATGGCAGAGATCGGTCAGGCTTTCAAAAATGCCAGCAAGGGCCTGCATATAGGTAAATGCGTCATTTCCTTTGCCGGGCAAGAGGTGATTCTTGCGGCTAACAAAGGCAGAATATCGCTGAAAAGAGAAGGTTCGTATCTGGTCACCGGTGGATTGAGGGGTTTTGGTCTGGCTACAGCGAAGTGGCTGGCGGCATGCGGGGCAGAGAATCTCGTGCTTGCCGGCAGAAGTGGAGCGGTGAGCGATGAGGCCAGGGCCGCGCTCGCTGAATTGAGAAGTCAGGGAATCAGGGTTACGGCTGAAGGCGTCGATGTGTCAGACGCAGAGCAGGTTGCCGGCCTGATGAAAAAGTTCGGCCACTCTCTGCCGCCGCTGAAGGGAATCGTTCATGCCGCCATGGTGCTCGATGACGCTACGCTCATCAACATGGATGCGCAGCGGCTGAAAAAGGTGTGTGACCCGAAAATCAGCGGGGCCTGGAACCTGCACACGCATTCTCTGGGCATGGATCTGGATTTTTTCATCTGCTATTCTTCGATTTCGGCGGCAATTGGCAATGCCGGCCAGGGCAATTACGCGGCCGCCAACTTTTTTCTCGAATCTCTGGCCGGGTATCGTCAGCAGCAGGGCTTGCCAGCGCTCACCGTCAGCTGGGGCCCCATGGGAGAAGCCGGGTATGTTGCCCGTAATTCAGAGGTCAGAAATCATCTGCTGCGGCTGGGCATGAACGAAATAAACCTTGAATCGGCATGGCAGGCCATCTGCTGCGGATTGAAGGAAAAACTTCCGGTGCTTGGCGTTTATGATGCCGACTGGGCCAAAGTTGCAAAATTCAACCGGCAGATTGCCGATTCGCCGAAGTTTGCGAAACTTGGCGGCAACAGCGCCGACAGGCAGAGTGCCGGCGATTCTGACCTGGAAAAGCTTCTGGCAATGCCATCGGCAGAGAGAAATCTTGAACTGGCAAGAATTCTCGCGCGTGAGATTGCGAAGTTTCTCGGTCTCGATCTTGTGAAAATTTCGGTCGATGAACCGATTTCCGGTCTTGGTATCGACTCGTTTACCGTTGTTGAGCTGATTCTCAGAATCGAGAAGGTTTTTTCAATAAGACTGCAAAAGATGGTATTCTTCAAACCGGGGCTCACGATCAAAGGTCTCGCAGAAATTGTGGAGAAAGAGATTATCAAGGCTTCTCAGAACCGCGAAGGGTAAGGTCAGAAACCCGTGTTTACACAGTTTATTTACCGCATCGGCCTTTACAACATATTGCAGGCATCCGCCTTTACCTTTGCCATTCTTCTCGGCATATACAATGCCCCGAAGTGTGGCATTTCAAGACCACGCGCCCTGAACGGATCAGTCTGGATTCTTATTTCAGCACTTACGGGCACCAGACTGCTTTTTATTCTTCTTTACCCTGAGCGCTTCCCCACCGTGATGAGCTGGTTCGACTTCAAAAATGCCGGTCAGGTTTTCTTTGGTGGCCTGCTCGCAACAATATTTGTGGCGATTTTTTACACGCGCTACCATCGCATGGAAATGCGCAATGTGGTCGATCTGGTCGCCCCGTCTCTGGGGCTCGGCCATTTTCTCGGGCGCCTCGGCTGCTTTGCCGGCGGTTGTTGCTATGGCGCGGTAACCACCCTTCCGTGGGGTGTGGTTTTCAGCAATCGTGGCGAGTATGTTGCTCGTCACCCGACGCAGCTCTACGAAGCCGGCTTTCTTTTCCTGCTCTTTCTCTGGTCGTTGCGCAGCCTTAATCAACGGGTCAGCTTAGAAAAAGCCGCGGCCGATGGTGTAAAAGAAACTTCTGCCATCTCAATGCCGGTTCCGGGCCGGATTGGCGGCATATACCTGCTGGCCTACAGCTGCTTTCGCTTTATGGTTGAATTTGTGCGTGCCGACGACCGCGGCGGCTTTTTTACGCCTCTGCATCTGTCACCCTCGCAGGTAATCGCGCTGGGCACCGCTGCCGTTGCAATCGCCTGGCTGCGCTATTGTTACCGGCGGGCAGCTGACTGATTTTTCAGGGCCTATTATTTTTCGCGGCTTTGCAGCAGTTGAAGTGCTTCAGACCCAGATAATTCAGAGTAAAAATCTTCTATCAGACTTGCAAACGCTTTGCTTTCAGAGGCCGACTGTTTCAGTTTCATCTGCATTATGAGCTTCATCTGTTCAAGATTTGCAAGCATTCTGGCAAGCACCTGGCTGTTGGCAGTGGTCTGATTTTTTGCCTGAATGGTCTTCAGACCTGCAATAACTGAATCCATTACTGGAAGAAGGCTGGCAAACTGACTTGCGCTTTCTACCTTCTGGAATTCTTTTACAAAAGTTCGAATACGGCCCTGATATAAAACCTGAGTAACTACAACTCCAGCAGGCGACCTGGCGATTCCGGTAATCGCTCCATCCTCGAGGCCAGACTCGAGCTGAATTTCAAGATCACTGAGAATCCTGGAAACCAGCATTTTTTCAAGTTTCTGTTTCAACCAGTTCAGGTTTACCCCTTCAAGGTCTCTGCGGTTTCTGATAAAAGCATCCAGGACAAGAATCATTTTTTCCAGCAGAAACTTCTGCTGGAGTCGTTCGAAATAACCCTCGATCTTCGCTTCAAATTCTTTTACCGGTTTTACAAAAAACGGAATGCTTCGATAAAAATCTTCGGTAGCAGCAATTTCAGCTGAATACTCTGCAAGAGTGGCCGGTTTTTTGAGAGCCTCGATCGCCATGAGGGCATTTTCACAATGCTTTTTCAGCCCATACATAGAAGGGTCAAAACTTTTAAAGACCCACATAAAGGCGGCCTGATCAAATCTTGAAGGAAGCTTCGAAAAGTATTTCGCCAGTCTCCGGCAAAAATATTCCGGATCGGCCTTGATCGATTTGCCAAGACCGCAACTTTCAATTATCCAGCAGCGGTTGAGGGCTTTCTGCAGATATCCGTTCAATACCGGATCGCGTTTACTGTTCAGATTATTTTCAGCCCGGCACATTTCACGGAACATGAAAAGGACTTTGTCTTCCGGGCGGTAAATTTCAGAGACTTTTCGGTCGTACATTTCGGGGAAAACAGGCTCCATCTGCGCAAAAAGAGACGAAAATTCCCCGGCGCTGCAGACAAGTGCCGGCGCAAGAAACGCCAGAAGCAACGCTATACAGACAAATTTTTTCATGGCACCCTCCGAAAATCTTTCTGAATAAATATTATACAGATTACCGGCAAAATTGTAACGGCATCAGGCAGTAAATATTCATTATCTTTGCAGTACAGCTTCAATGTTTTTCTTTCATTTGCTGAAGCACCTCACGGTCACGAACTATTCTTAATTAACAATCCAGTCAGGCGCTCAGGTGTAGAACACAGGGTATTGCCAAAGCGAACTGCGACGGGTTGCGACGTGGCGGCGACGTAGCAGGCGACGGGGCATTTTCCCTGCCCGAGGTGGCAAAAGCGGCATCAATTCACGATTTTAAAAGTTGGCACGGGGGTTGCAATATATGTTGGCGTAATGCAATTTCAAGCAACACGCTTACAGGAGGAAAAAAATATGAGTATCTGGAATTTCTTGAAGGAAATGGATCAGCTGCAGTCACAGCTCGGCGAACTTGCCAGACTCAATTCGATCAGCGGCTGGCCGCGCATGGCGTTTCTGCCAGGCGTTTCTGCAAGACACTTCCCGATGATGAACATTTCTTCTGATGATCAGAACATTGTCGTCGAAGCTCTTGCACCCGGCCTCGCTACCGAATCGCTCAAGGTTACTGCCCTGCGTGACAAGCTCACCATAAGCGGTGAGAAAGCAAGAATGAACGTCGACAGCGAAAAATATCATCGCAGCGAACGCTCGGCCGGCAAGTTTACCCGCACCATCGAACTGCCGATTCCGATCGATCCTGACCGGGTTCAGGCCGAATACAACAACGGCATTCTCAAGATCAGCATGCCGAAAGCCGAAGAAGCCAAACCCCGCCAGATCGAAATCAAACTTGACTGACCAGCAAAGAAAGATGAAAGGAGCGATTACCATGGCTGAAAAAACTGTTCCCGCTACCCAGAACAACGAAACCCAGATTGTTAAACGCGAAGTTACCCGCCACCCCGAGGCTTTTGTAACGCCGCTTACCGATATTTATGAAGAAGAAAACGGGCTGCACGTAGTCGTTGACCTGCCCGGCGTCGAAAAATCAGGTCTGAAGCTCTCGGTCGAAAACGACATTCTCACGATCGAAGGTCACGTTAACGCTGACAACAAAGATACCAGCTATCTGATCAGGGAATTTGAACCGTCGAACTACTTCAGACAGTTCGAACTCAGCGAAAGCGTCGACAGCGAAAAGATCAAAGCCGAGCTGAAAAGCGGCGTGCTCTCGATCTTCCTGCCCCGCGCCGAAGCCCTAAAACCGAGAACCATCGACGTAAAGATCAACTGACGCGGCGTTACCAGCCTCTTAACATACCTCTCGAACCGGCCCCCCGCAGGCAACTGCGGGGGGCCGCTCATAAAAACCAGTTAAGAAAGAGGCAAGACAATGATTCCGATAAGTGACAATCTGCAACCCA
>CAZFUG010000018.1:0-15446 GCA_964522035.1 uncultured bacterium | reverse complement strand
GCTGCTGGGTCTGAACTTTCTCGTGTTTTTCTTTCATCTTGGGCTGCCAGAAAAACTGCTGATTCAGACCTACTACTTCTGGGGTCTGGTGCCGGCAAGACTCACTGACCCGCAATACGCCTGGTATTTTGGCGATCAGGCGGGCGCTCTGATGACTTTATTCACCAGCATGTTCATGCACGGCGGCTGGCTGCACCTGCTGGCCAATTCCTGGACCCTGTGGCTGTTCGGCGATAATGTCGAAGACCGGCTCGGGCACCTGCGTTTCGCGGTTCTATACATTGCCAGCGGCCTGATCGGCGGCCTGACCCATCTGCTGCTGTTCTCTGATTCGACAACGCCTCTGATTGGCGCTTCTGGGGCAGTGGCCGGCCTGATGGGCGCTTATCTGTATCTTTTCCCGCATGCAAAAATCAATGTTCTGGTGCCGATTTTGTTCTTCATCGATGTCTGGAAAATTCCGGCAGTGCTTTATCTGCCGTTCTGGTTCATCGGCGAGCTTTTTTCCGGAACCTTTTCTCTTGTCGGAATCAGCCTGTCGAATGTCGCTTTCTGGGCGCATATCGGTGGTTTCATCGCCGGTCTGCTGCTGGTTCGGGCATATATTTCAGACAGATACGAGACAGCCAGAACAGTTTTCTCTGCCCAGCCCAGGTACCCTGATGTTATTTATCTGCCCGGCCGCAAAGGCGAAGCGATCTATTTCCGCAGAAGCGGCTGACGATTATTTGTTTCTGCATAAATAAAGTTATAACGCCGTAAAAGAAATTCTCTCGATGCTGAGCTTGTTTTAGCTACTAAGCTGATATAAAATAAAGCATATCCAATTGGAGAATTGATCAAATGCCTATTATCTCGATGTTTTACGGGATTATTGTCGCAATGTATTTTATGGACAATAAAAAACATAAAATGCCCCACATCCACGTGAAATACCAGGATGACGAGGCTGTTATATCAATTCCTGAAGGTGAATTGCTGGAAGGGCAGATTCCAAACAGTAAATTAAAACTCGTTGCGGCCTGGATCGAAATTCATCGTGATGAATTAATGGCAGATTGGGATCTAGCATCAAAAGGCGAGCATCCTTATAAAATTGATCCATTAAAATAAAATGAACCCAAGAGTAAAAAAAGTAAAAACTGGCAACGATTTCTCTCTTCATCTGATTTTTGAAAACGATGAAGAGAAGGTTTTTGATTGCAGGCCATATCTGGAAATAGGGATTTTTCGAGAGTTAAAAGACCTGAACTACTTTTCAAAAGCTTTTGTGCAGTTTGGCACGGTTGTGTGGCCACATGAGCAGGATTTTTGCCCCGATACGCTGTATTTAGAATCAAAAAAGATTAAATCGGTATAACATTTGCGTCTAGCCGGGATGCCGAGTCTGATCACAACTGCCGGCATAATGGTTCTCCGGTCAGTTTTATCAGTCGGGTGCCTTGTGTCAAAAAAATTTCATTCTTGTCTTGCAGCGATCATCGGGCTATGGGTTGCAGAAAGTCGGAATTAAAAAGGAGTTGCTTCATTGGTTTGAAGCAACTCCTTTTATTTACGACAAATACAGAAGGTTAATTGATTTTTATGCTGCGGCCGGCATCTTCTGGCGCGGGAGCGGCCTTGTCGATTTCAGCGGTCACGGTCAGAACGCCGTTTTCGTAATTGGCCTCGATCTTGTCTTCGATGACCTTGCGCGGCAATTCGATTACCCGTGAAAATGAGCCATAACTGACTTCATTGCGATAGACTTTGCCTTTATCATCGCTAGAACTGCTCTGCTGCTTTCTCTCAGAAGAGATGATCAGACGGTTATTTTTAACTTTGAGATCTATCGCTTCCTTTTCTACTCCTGGCAGATCGACTTTAACCAGAAGTTTGTCATCAATTTCTCTGATGTCGGTTTTTGCAGAATCCGCTGATGATAAGCCGTTGAACAAAGGAGTATTCAGCCCCTGAAAGCCCGGCGCACCAAGGCTTTTAAACATTTTGTCGAAGTGCTCGTTGAGGTTGCGGTCGAACAGATCGAAGCCCTTGAGATTATCGAGGCTCGGGTCCTGAAAAAACGGTTGGCTGAACATGCTTTCAAAGCGTTTCTGAAAGCTTTCGAACGGGTCGGAAGAGGCATTCTGATTTTTCGGAGTCAGAAAATCGTCTTTTGTTCCAGAAGCCACTTCTGCATTCAAACCAGCATGAACAGACAGGGCAGCAATTGCTGCCATCCCAAGACCGGCAACAAGTTTTTTTGTTTTATGCATAATTTTACCTCCAGAATTTATTGACTGCGGCATAAAAGCATGCCGGCAAAGCCGGTGCCATTAACCGCTTTTTTTTGCGAACTGGCTAATCACATTTTCTATTAATTAAGACAGGCTGAAAAATTTCCAGGTTCCGGATTTTTTTGCCAGCTTATGAAGATTTTTCGATAAATTTACATTCAGTTAACAGGTTTCAGAAACAATTTAAGATAGAATTATCATTCAGCTGTTTGCTCGCCGAGTTAACTGCTGAATGATTCAAAGAGCATGAGGAGCTTCATGAATTCACAGGTTGATAAAATTTTGATGTTCGATGACGATTCGGAGTTGTGTGAGCGTCTGGCACAGAATATGGAGAATCAACCCTTTGAGTTTCATTATTCTAATGACCCTGAGAAAGATTTTATTCTGATCGAGTCTTTGAAGCCCAGGCTGATTCTGCTCGACGTCGGGTTTCCATATTGTAATGGCTTTGATATTCTCAAAAAAATACGGAGCTTTACCGACACGGCAGTCATCATGCTGACCGCAAGAGGAGATGAGCTGGACCGCGTTCTAGGGCTCGAACTTGGTGCCGATGACTATCTGCCGAAACCCTTTTACATGAGAGAGCTTCTCGCAAGAATTAAAGCAGTCCTGAGAAGAAAACTGCAATATGACAACCCGGCCAGAAACCCAAGAATAATAGAATACGACGACCTGAAGCTCAATATCTCGACCCGCACCCTTTACAAAAACGATGAAGAGATTGTTCTTACATCCAGAGAGTTTGATTTGATCAAAATGCTGATTGAAAATGCAAATACGGTTATCTCTAAAGATGATTTATCCAGAAAAATTTTTCACAGGCAATTCGATTCCATTGATCGCAGTCTGGATGTTCATCTGAGCAGACTGCGCAAAAAAATTGGCCTTTCAAGCAAAGGGGAAGACCGGATCAGGACAATCCGAAATGCGGGTATAATCTTCTCATGATGCCTAAATTTGCCATCAATTCGATTTTCTGGAGAATATTCATCTGGTTCTGGATCTTCAGTTTCAGCGTCAGCGGCCTGATTGTTTTAACCGTCTATCTGACTGCTGATTCAATGCCCCCGCCAGACCCTGGATTGCTGCCAGGGAAAATGCTGAACAATCTGAGTGTCTTTGCCCAGCCCGTCCTTGAAAAGCACGGACGAAAAGAGCTTGAAAAGATGCTGGCTGGCCTGAAAGATGATCCGGCAGAAATTTTCTTATCTGAAGAACATGAGTTGCCGGCAGAAATTCGACCGGTTATCGAGACAAGAAAAGACGAGTCATTGTTTACATTTGAGAAAGATGGAAGGATGACTCTGTACAAACGCCTGAACTCTGAAGGCGCGAGCAAAGGCTTTCTTGTCTTTTCAAGCCCGTCTTTCAAGGGTCTGTTCAATACTTTTTTCTTTGACCGCCTGTTTCTGCTGAGAATATTTCTGGTGTTGTTTTCTGCGGCTTTCGTCTGTTATCTGCTTGCCAGAACCATCGTCGAACCCCTTATCAAGCTCAAAAACATTTCGTCACAGCTGGGCCAGCACGATTTAAAATGCCGGCCTGACATCAGCCTTATGAACAGGAAAGATGAGATAGGCGAGGTTTCACGTGATTTTTTCCGTATGGCCGAGAGAGTTGAAGGGCTTGTAAAAAGTCAGCAGAGTCTGCTGCATGAAATTTCCCACGAACTCAAGTCGCCGCTTACCAGGCTCCAGCTTACCGTAGAAGGACTTGAAACCAGAATAAACAAAGAACTCTCAGGCGAGCTTCGCCGCATTGAAATGGAAACAATAAGACTGCGCAGTCTCGTCGATCAGATACTCATGGTTGCCCGCCTTGAAGAAGGTGTCAAAGGAGGGCTGGAGCTGATCGACAGCGAAAAACTGCTTCAGGAAATGGCCGAGGACCTTAAAATTGAAACTGATGCAAAAAGGCAAAAGATTCTCATACAGAATAACTCCAGCCCGAAATTCAATTCATTCAGGCTTCTTATCTGCAGAGCCGTAGAAAACATTTTGAGAAATGCCATTATTCAGTCACCCGCCGAATCAACCATAGAATTGATTTCAGACACTGAAACTCTTGACGGAAGTCAATACTGGAAGCTTTCTGTTATTGATAACGGCCCAGGAATTCCTGAGGATAAATTGAATGATGTTTTACAGCCCTTTTCCACCATCGGCAATACGAGAAAGCATTCAGGCTCCGGAATGGGCCTGTCAATCGTTGCAAGAATAGTTAAAGAACTGCATGCCGAACTTAAACTGGAAAATCTGAAAGAACCACAAAAAAACGGACTTAAAGTGACAATCTGTTTTCCTGTAACCTGAAGTTTTACCTTTGTTTACCTGCTGTTAACAGACGTTTCCGAGCAAAATGATTATTCTCCAGATAGAAGCTGAAAAGCAAAGGAGAATGTTATGGCAATTTCTGGTATTTCATCGAGATCAACACAGGACTATAGTTCCAGTAGCAGTTCAAGCGAGCTTTCAAAAGAGCAATCAAAGAAACTCGACGACATTCTGTCCAGGTATGATGCGAAAAAAATGAGTGAAACAGATGTCACCAACCTGAAAACAGAATTGAAAAATTCAGGCATCAGGCCTGGTGAAGCTGTAAAGAGTAAACTTGATAAGTCCGGCTTTGATTCTGAAATGTTCAGGCCGGCGGATTCAGAAGAATCCTCTCAGAGTGGAAGTTCCCTAAGAATGCGCCCCGGCATGAGTGGTCGACCGGGCCCGGGTGGTGCAGGAAGGCCGGGCGGTCCTGGCGGTGCTGGTGGTCCTGGCAGAGCCGGTGGACCGGGGCCTGAAAAAACCGGCAATGAATCTTCTGAAGAAAAGACTTCTTCAATGTTGAACATCGAGGTTTTGAAGCCTCTGAAGCAGACACTGCAGCAATACGACCTGAATAATTTGACCAGCGATGACCAGGTCAGCCTTTTAGAGAACCTTCGCTCGAAGGGGATATTCCAGACAGGCCTGATAATTGATTTGTCGGCATAATATGAACAAAAGCATTACAGAAGGCACCACGCAAATGCAATCAATCGCTTCAGCATTCATCGGAATCCAGCTCCTGCTTCACCTGATTGCCTTTGTGCAGAACCCGGACCTCAGGTCTGGGTTTCTGCATTTCCTTGCCTTTCAATACGATATTGTCTTTATTCTGACAATTTGCGCTATTCTGGCAAGATTCAAAGACAAGATTCCGCGGATCGAGGTCATTACTTCTCTGATTTTTCTCGTTTTGCCGCTTTACCCGCTATTGATGGATGAATTTATGGCATTTCCAGTTAATATTTTCAGCTCAGATGTTTCGCTTCTGCCATTTTTTCTGGTAAATATTGCCGGCTTCAAAAGCCTCATCATTTCTTCATTTTCTTTGCTTACGGCAGCCTTTTTCTACAGGCGAAGACTGTCATACGACAAGTGGCCATTCGGATATTACGTTAAATCTGCCTTTATTATTGCGTTTGCGGGTCTGGCTGTAAATGTTGCCCGGGCAGAAATTCTCGAAGTATTACCGAATCCCTACACACACGGGATCGTTCAAACCATCAAAGAAGCCTTCGTCAGTTCAAAAAGGGTTGTTCCAGAACTGCAATACCCCATAGCCAGCCAGGTTCAGACAACAGATGAACCATCAGAAACCTGCGGGCCTGAAAAGTTTTTCACAGCCAGATATGAAAAAATTGTGATTCTGGTAATGGAAACGGTTAATCATAAAGATTTCGCCAGGGAACTGGAAAAAAAATCTTTCAGGTTCTACGAGATGGTCAAAGACAGATGCCTGGTCTTCAACAATTATTTCACCACCAACCTTGATTCATATACCAGCCTGATTTCGATGCTCACCGAAGAGCAGGTACCATACAGGGCATATGAAAATCCAGGTTTTTTTAAAAATGTAAACACTAAAAATGGCCCGGTAAGCATGTTTCGCGCCAATGGCTGGAAAACAATGTTTGTCTGCAGCAGTCTTTTTCAGCCATTTGTTCCGGTTGAACAAAGCTGGGATATGGTTTTACACGGAAAGGATCTTCCGGATGACGGGCAATGGAAAAAATTAGGCCAGAATGCCGTAGAGGCCGGGATAGAAGACAAAGCCGCTCTCTCGACAATTCTTAAGTTTGTTGATGAAAATCAAAAGGCAATGGTCATGCATGAAATGGTCTACGGCCACTCGCCGAGATGGATGGCGTTAACTCAAAAAAGCCAGCTGGAATACTACGATGAATTTTTCTGTGATCTGTATAAAGGCCTTGAAAAAAGAGGCATAGCCGATAAAACCCTGCTGCTGGTGCTTGCAGATCATGGAAGCAGAGCAAAATCTGATGAAAAGGAATTTTACCAGGTACCTCTTCTGATAATCGGAGATAGCGTTAAGTCCGGGATTTCTGAGGAAATGTATTCACATCTGGATCTGACAGCTTTTATCCAGCATTATGTTCTGGGCTGTGAATTTCCGAAGCCGCGTGAAAAGCAGCTTGTAATAGGCCATACAGGCCGCTGGACATACGGATGTATAAATGCCGACAAAAGTGCCGTATTTCTTGATGCAAAATCAGGAGCAATACTTGGCTCAGGGAATATAGAAGAAGCAATGGCGACGCACCAGATGATGCAGAATCAGATAAATTACTTTGCCCGTTTCCAGTTGCCGCGCGCAGAAACTCCCAAATCCGGAGCCATCGTTAAAAAAACAAACTGACCCTCTCAAAATATGTCCGTATCTGTCCTCCCCCCACTCTTAACCTGCTCTCTGGCAGCAGGTTTTTTTTCATGGCGGATTGCAAATAAGCAGCGCGAAGAAACTGGCGGGGATTATTATTTTTCGGCGCAATAAAATGTCCTTGACAAAGGGTATCGCTTTGAACACATTCTCGGGCTGTTAAATCTACCTGCGTGTTACGGAGGGCATTATGCGCTTAACGATGAAGAATCTTGCCAGGGGAATGGCTGCAGCAGCCTTCTGCACTCTGATGGCCGGCATGCCGGAACCGGCATTCGCCATTCTTGAGGGCTCGAATCGCGAACAGATGGAATTTCTCGATTTCTCTGAAAACATGATTCGCGACGGGCTGTATGCAAAAACCGGCCGGGCCGTGTTCAACCGCGATAAAAAAGGCTACGTGCGCGGTATCAAACAGCACAACGCTCCGCATATCTACGAACCCGACGTCTACACCTGGGAACTGGCGATGGCCGAGCACCGCAAAAAACTCGCTGCCCTGGCACCCCCTGAACAGCCACCGGTCGGTCTGGTTACCCCTTCGCCGATGACACCGGGCGGTGTTCTGCCCTCTGATCCGATGCCGCTGACACTGACCCCGGTCGGCCCGCAGGCGGTCATTGAAGGCACCATGCCCCTGCCTGCCGATGCTCAGGCGAAGATGAACAATATGGTTTACCGTGCCAGAGCCAGAGGCCTGCACCCCGGCAGCGACCTGCGCGCTGAAGAAATCAAGCAGCGCCTGCTCAATCACATGAATTCACTTGGCAGCCCCGAAGGCGGCCAGCCGGGCGTTCCGTCGATACCGGCCCTGATGCCGGCAATGCCCGATCTGCCGAAAGGCAGAAGCGGCGACTCGTGCGACACTGACTTTTAAACCGTTCTAAAACAGATCCGCCTGTTCAGGGCTTTACGCTCTGCTCGGGCGGATCTGGCTTTTTCGGCAATGTTTTTTATCAGCCACGGATAAACACAGATGAACACCAGTGCTGTTTTTTAAATCCGGCTGACTTTACAACTGGCAATAACTCACACACGCATGGCGACGGCGCACTGGTTGTAACCGACGCCTGAGCCCATGAAAACGACGAGGTTGCCTTCTTTGATCAGGCCACGGCGGCGGGCGACATCGTAAGCGACCGGAATACAGGCCGAGCCCATGTAACCGTATTCGTGCATGATCTTGATTGCTTTGTTTTCGGGCAAAGCAAGGTCTTCCATGACCTGGGTGATCGTTTTGCTGCGCACCTGGGTAAAGACGATGTGGTCGATATCTGAAACTGCGAAGTTACCGTTCTTAGCCGCTTCTCTGACCCGCTTCGGCCAGCCTTCGCGGTTAACCGACGAGGGAAAGGGCGTTACGAATTTTACTTTGGTGCGACCGGCCTTGAGAGATTCCTCGCTTACCGGTTCTTTGGTGCCACTTGAATAGATGCCCCAGCATTCGTAGTAAGAACCGTCGGCAAAAATAGCTGACGACACAAAACCCGGCTTGTCTGAAGCTTCGAGAACAACGGCACCGGCGCCATCGCCATAATAAAAGCTCATCGGGTCATTTTCGAGATCGGCGAGGCGCTGCATCATATAAACACCGATAACCAGGGCCCGGCGAATATTCGGCTGATTCGACATCATACCAGAAGCGATCGCCAGCCCGGTCGGAAACGAGGCACAGGCGCAACCAACGTCAAAAGTGCCGGCGTTTTTTGCACCGAGTTTATGCTGCACAACAACAGAAGTGGCCGGAGTAATATAATCGGGTGTGTCGGTGCCAAGAACTATCAGGTCTATATCTTCCGGGTTGAGTCGGGCATCAGCAAGCGCAGTCTTGCATGCTGCAACTGCCAGATCAGAGGCAGCCCAGTCGGCAGGGGCGCGAAAACGGGTAAGAATGCCGGTTGCTTCTTCGTTTTTATTGATGACTTCGGCGCCGAATTTTTTGCGGAATTCGTCATTATTATGTTCCTCGGCGGGAATATAAGCCCCGCTGCCAATGATTTTTGCGTATCGGTTCATTTTGCTGCTCCTGAATTTTGCGATGCAGCATTTTTTAGCAGCGTCGCAGCAAAAAGTCAACCCTTTTATTACCGGTAGGTCAAAATTTTAAAAGTTTTTTTGAACCGGCAGGCAAAAAAACTGTATTAACATTTGAACGACAATGAAAAGAACAGATGAACAACTTCTACTCGACGTTGCCAAAGGCGATAAAAGCGCCTTCAGAGAGATTTACCAGAATTACTCTGCAGCGCTTTACCGGCTGGTCAAACGTCTGGTCGGTGCAAAAACCTCTGACTATGACGAGGTTTTTCAGGAAATCATGCTGCGCATCTGGAAAAACGCGCCGCTCTTCGACCCGAACAAGGGGCGCGCGAAAAGCTGGATCTATCTGGTTGCCACCAGACATTGTCTTAACTGGCTCGAAACGAAACGCAACCGCAGCATGGCCCGCGAGACCGAACTGCACGAAACTTTCCCCGATTCTGATAAACCGGGCCCTGAAGAAGCCGTTTTCAGAAACGAGGAGGCAGAATCGGCGGTCAGGCTTCTCGACTGCCTGCCGGAAGACCTGAAACTGGCAGTCAGCCTGAGACATCTCGACGATCTCAGCATCGAAGAAATTGCCGGGATAACCCAGGTTCCGGAAGGAACCGTGAAAAGCCGGATATTTTATGGATTGAAAAAGCTAAGAAGCTTCTTCTTCAAGGAGAATTCTCATGAATAAAAGACCCGAATGCGTTGAACTGCAGTCGCGCATGGTCGAATTTTTCAGCGGCCCGCCCGGCCAGGCGGTACCCGCTGAAATCAGCGCACATCTCGAAGGGTGCCCAGAATGCCGCAACGAGTTCGATCAACTCTGCCAGACAGTCGAAATGCTGCAGCGGTCTGCAGCAAACGTAACAGATGTTCCCGAGCATCTGCTGGCGGCCGTCGAAAGCAGGCTCGATGCGACGCCACAGCTGCGCCCGATGATCAGTAACAACGAGGTGAGAAATCTGCTGATCGTGCAGTATTCCTATCTCGCCTTCATGTCGGTCGTGATCTGGGTCACCATTCTTTTTGCCCAGCCGTTCCTGACCGAATGGCTGGTCGCAAACGGTATGGACCCGGCAATGCCGCTGCTCAATGAATATGGGCTGTTTCTGGCATTCTTTGCCGCCGGCGGCATATTTGCGCTGATCAGTTCGCCACTGATCATCAGAACCATTGCCCAGACCTCGACCCGGGAAAAGAAAACCGGCTTCCTTTATCGCCTGTTTACCGGCAGCCTGCGAATGTTCGCCTGCTGAGCCTGCCATCAATCTGAAATCTGCTCTGGAGGAAAAATATGAAATTTCCTGATAAAAAAGACATGACCGCCAAAGATATTCTCTTTTACGTCTGTGTGATACTGCTTGGGCTGCTCGCGCTCAACATCGTGCTCAGACTGCTGCCGCCCGCCATATTCCTGTTTCTGATTCTGGCACCGCCGATTTTCGTGCTTGCCGACGCGCAGGAACGCAAGGTGAACCGGCCGGTACTCTGGGCCACATTTGCCCTGTTCACCAATGTTTTCGGTCTGGTCGTCTACCTGCTGGTGCGCCCCGAACAGCCTACCGTTCATACCTGCCGCAACTGTGGCGGCGTAATTGAAGATAAATTCTGCAACTGCCCGTGGTGTGGAGAAAAGGTCGACCGGCCCCTCGAAAAATGCCCGGCCTGCCACGAAGAAGTTAAAAAGGGCTGGAAATTCTGCCCCAGCTGCAACTGCAATCTGCAGCAGACAATGTCTGAAAAAGGCGGCACAACCGCAATATAAGCTGGATCTTTGCAGTTGCAGAGAAAGGCAGCAACCGCGCATTATCTAAGCAAACCCTGCAAAAATGGCTGTTTCATATTTTATATGAGACAGCCATTTCGTCTTCATGCCGGTCTTAATAAGGTCAGAGCTTAACGTTTTTTTCGTGATAAAATAACAAAAGGTTGCAAAATCTGAACGGCAATAAAATCCCGGCAAATTCGGCGTGGAAGGACACATTAAGACATGAGTTTCATGAAAAATCTGGCAATCGGTCTCAAGCTTTTTATGAGTTACCTGATCATTCTGCTGCTCATGGTGGTTCTCGCTTACAATGGCTATGCCGGCGCAAAAACGATTGGCGAAAAACTCGAAGACGTTCTTAAAGTGAGAATGTTGATCACCAATATGCTGTTGTCATCAGACCGCGACCTGCAGCAACTGCTCGTTTCGGAGCGCAGCCTGATCTTCTGCGATGCGGGCAACGAAAAATTTACCAGCCTTCTCAAGGATTACGAAGAAAATCTGAAGCAGACCAAAGAACGTTCGGAGAAAGCTTTCGCTGTCCTGTCGACAGTAGAAGAGAAAGCCCTTGCCGATAAATTCAGATCAGATATCACCATATGGGAAAAAGAATCGCGACAGATACTCGAAGCCTGCAAAGCCGGCAAAGATGAGTCGCGCAAACAGGCAATCGAAATGTCACTTGGCTCGGTTGCCGGAAAATTCGAAGCAATGCGCGACAATCTCGACAAACTTCAGGATCTTAACGATGCCGCCATCGCCAGAAACGAAAAAGAAGCCGATGCAGTCTATCAGACAGCAGTACGTCGCATCATATACATGCTTTTCATAGCCTTTGTCATCGCTGCATCTCTCGGCTATACGATTACCCGTGGCATCACTGTTCCGATCGGGCATGGTGTCGTGCTTGCCGAAGAAATTTCCCGCGGTAATTTCGACCGCCGGCTGAACCTGCACCAGAAAGATGAGGTCGGCCATCTCGCGGGCGCTCTCGACATAATGGCCGAAACGCTGGCGAAAGATGCCCGTCTGGCCGACGAAATCGCAAACGGCAACCTGAATGTCGAAGTGAATCTTGCCTCGGTCAGCGACCAGCTCGGTCTGGCTCTGAAAAAGATGACCGAAAAGCTCAACGACGTTCTCGGCCAGGTCAAGGCCGCCAGCGATCAGATAGCTGTTTCGTCGAACGAGGTTTCAGGCGCCAGTCAGTCACTTTCGCAGGGGGCAACCGAGCAGGCAAGTTCGCTCGAAGAAATTTCGAGCTCGATGACCGAAATAGGCTCGCAGACACGCCAGAATGCCGACAACGCCAATCAGGCCCGCCAGCTTTCGGCTGAAGCCAAAAACGCCGCCGAGAACGGCAACACCCAGATGCAGGAACTGATGAAAGCGATTGAAGATATCAATGTTTCCGGCCAGAGCATCTCTAAGATCATCAAGGTCATTGACGATATCGCTTTCCAGACGAATCTTCTCGCCCTGAATGCCGCAGTTGAAGCAGCCAGAGCCGGGAAACACGGCAAAGGCTTCGCGGTCGTCGCCGATGAAGTGCGCAATCTGGCCGCCAGAAGCGCCAAAGCAGCAAAAGACACGGCCGACCTGATTCAGGGCTCAGTCGAAAAAGCTGCCAACGGAGTCAACATTGCCCATCGCACTGGTGAAGCCCTCAAGAGTATCGTTAACAGTGTCACCAAAGCAAACGATCTGGTTGCCGAAATTGCTGTCGCTTCTAACGAACAGGCTCAGGGCATTTCACAGGTCAGCGCCGGCCTCAATCAGATCGAAGGCGTAACCCAGCAGACAACCGCAATTGCCGAAGAAAGTGCGGCGGCTTCTGAAGAACTCGCCAGTCAGGCCACTCATCTTCGCCATGTTCTCAGTCAGTTCGCCCTCAAGGCCTCTGAAACCAATATCATCACACATAAAGCTGCTGCCGCGGCCACCAAAAAAACCGAACCGCTCATGAAAGTCGAAAACAAACAGGCAAAATCGTCGGCAAAAGCAAAAGTCAGGCCCGAAAGCGTCATCAAGCTCGATGATGATGACATGGGAAAATACTGATCATTACAAGAGCAACTTCTGCCCGATAATCTGCAAAGCCGAAAAATTCTGCATTCCTGCAGCTTTTTTTGCAACGGCGAATGTGGTAGACTGTGGCAGTTTTCAGGTTATCTAACAATATTTTTCAGGAGGCTTTCATGTCTATTATTGATGCTATTCAGGCCCGTGAAATCATTGACAGCCGTGGTAATCCCACTATCGAAGTCGAAGTAATTACCGAAAGCGGCGCTTACGGTTGTGCTGCCGTTCCTTCCGGCGCTTCTACCGGCGAACACGAAGCAGTCGAACTGCGCGACGGTGACAAGAAACGCTATGGCGGCAAAGGCGTCCTGAAAGCAGTAGAAAACGTTAACGAAATCATTTCCGGCGAACTCGAAGGCATGGACGCTACTGAACAGCGCATGATCGATGCCACCATGATCGCCATGGACGGCACCAAAAACAAAGGCAAACTCGGCGCCAACGCCATTCTCGGCGTATCACTCGCCGTTGCCAAAGCAGCCGCTGAATTTGCCGGTCTGCCCCTTTACCGCTATATCGGCGGCGCCAATGCCTGCACTCTGCCGGTTCCGATGATGAACATTCTCAACGGTGGCTCACACGCTGACAACAACGTTGATTTCCAGGAATTCATGGTCATGCCCGCCGGCGCCAAATCATTCAGCCAGGCACTGCAGATGGGTATCGAAACTTTCCATGCTCTCAAAGGCGTTCTCAAGGCCAAGGGTTACAACACTGCCGTCGGTGACGAAGGCGGTTTCGCCCCGAACCTCAAATCAAACGAAGAAGCAGTTGAACTGATTCTCGAAGCCATCGCCAAAGCTGGCTACAAAGCCGGAAAAGACATTTTCCTCGCTCTTGACCCCGCTGCAAGCGAATTCTATGAAAAAGGTCACTATGTATTCAAGAAGTCTGACAAATCGAAAAAGACCTCTGAAGAAATGGCCGACTACTGGATGGCATGGGCAAAGAAATACCCGATCATCTCGATCGAAGACGGCATGGCTGAAGACGACTGGAAGGGCTGGGAATACCTCACCAAGAAAAACGCCGGTAAAATTCAGCTCGTCGGCGACGATCTGTTCGTCACCAACGTTGAACGCCTGAAAATGGGCATCGACAAGGGTATTGCCAATTCGATTCTCATCAAGCTCAACCAGATCGGCACCCTCACCGAAACCCTCGAAGCCATCGAAATGGCCAAGCGCGCCGGTTACACTGCGGTTGTATCACATCGCTCAGGCGAAACCGAAGATACCACCCTCGCTGACCTCGCCGTTGCCACCAACGCCGGCCAGATCAAAACCGGTTCAGCTTCAAGAACCGACCGCATCTGCAAATACAACCGTCTGCTCAAGATCGAAGAAGAACTTGGCGCCGACGCCAAATTCATGGGCCTGGGCAGCTTCTACAACATCAAAAAAGGCAAATAATCAGCATTTGAACTGACAGCAGAGACCGGTCGAAACACCATCGGCCGGTCTCTTTTTATGACTGCGACAGGAGCACATATGAATCTGACAACGATGGTACTGCTGATGGTGGTTCCTGAAATCCTTTTAATTCTATTTCTGCTCTGGTATATACGCCTGCACCTGATCTTCAAGGGCATCGAAGTCAAACTGGCAGTCACACCGATGGCGCTGATCGGCATGCGCCTGCGCCGGGTCAATCCAGACCTGATAGTGCTTAACGCCGTAAAGCTTCTCAAGGCAGGAGTGAATCTGCAGCTTGAAAACCAGGAAGATCTGCTGCCAACCCTCGAAGCGCATCATCTGGCCGGCGGCAACGTCGCCAGGGTTACGGCGGCGCTGCTCGAAGCGAAAAACCGCGCTGCCAGTCTGAGCCTGCAAGAAGCCTGCGCCATCGATCTGAAATTGTCATTCGAAGAGAAACAGAAATAAATACAGGCTTATCGATTGCAATCTGATCTGGCTGGTTTACTGGCCGTGTCTGCATGAACAACGCTTATCGCCGATTCGACAGGTCTACCCGGGCTGTGATTGCAGAGTTGTGTGCAAGGCTTATCGCCGGTTCGGCGGCGCGAGACCAGCGGCAGATACACAGGCGCGCGGGCTGGCAAAAAGTTAATTTTCGTGAAAATTTTCACAACTATTCGGTTTTTGCTGTTTTTGCTGTTTTTGCTGTTTTTATTGTATTCGTTGTATTCGTTGTATTAGTTGTGTATTCGTTGCTTTTTCTGTTTTTAATGTTTTACTGTTTGCGGCGGCAATCGCGTTTTTTTTAATGCCGCGATTGTTAAATGATGAGTATTTTCCGGGAAAGCAAAAGGGGCTGTTTCACGGTTTTGTGAAACAGCCCCTTATATTATTGCAGAACTTTAATTATCAGTTGTTTCCGGCGGCGGGGGCGGCGGGAGCTTCACCGGCAACGGGGGCCGGAGCGGCGACCGGAGCTGGAGCGGCAACGGGGGCAGCTGCGGGAGCAGCAACCGGTTCAGCGGTTACAGTAACAGGAGCAATTGGAGTAATCGGAGCGGCAGTCTGAGCAGCGCCGGTTTCAGGAACCTGAATCGGCAGGCCAGGCATGGCAGCGGGTGCCATCGGCATTGCGGGCGCTGAATACTG
>CAZFUG010000017.1:32316-33678 GCA_964522035.1 uncultured bacterium | reverse complement strand
CCAGCTCGCGAATATAATGCACACCACTGGTTGGCGAAGTATCGCGACCATCTGTGAAAGCATGCAGAAAAACTTTTTTCAGACCGCGGTCTTTGGCAAGCTTGAGAATAGCGGCAATATGATCGATATGGCTGTGAACGCCGCCGTCAGAAACAAGGCCGTAAAGATGCAGGGCCTTGCCGGAGGCTTTCACACGATCTATAACTTCTACCATAGCCTTGTTTTCAAAGAACGAACCATCTTCAATAGAGCGGTTGATGCGGGTGATATCCTGATAAACAACCCGGCCGGCACCAATGTTGAGGTGCCCGACTTCTGAATTTCCCATCTGGCCGGCAGGTAGGCCAACGTCGAGACCTGAAGCACCGAGGCGGGTAAACGGGCGCTCCGCAAAAAGCTTGTTGATGAATTCCGGGTTGGCAGCGTGAACCGCGTTACCTTCGGTTTTTTCAGAAAGGCCAAAGCCATCAAGAATGATCAGCAATACTCTTGGTTTTGATTCCATGTTAGCAACCTTGAAAACAAGTTAGGGAAATACCTTACGGGATTTGCGGATTATAACCATGCCGGGCGGTTTCTGTCAAATCTTTGTGCTGAAGCGCTTTTCACCGGCGGGCAATTGACTTTAAGCAGCGGCTCTGCTATTAGTCATGCTTATGATCATTGCCGGGCTAGGAAATCCAGGGGCAGAATATGCCAACACCCGTCACAACGCCGGGTTCTGGGCTGCAGACGCAATTGCAGCCCGGTTGCGTGCAACTTTTTCGCCATGGAAAAACCATTCGCTGGTCGGCGAACTGACGCTGCATGGCCAGGCCCACCTGCTCATCAAACCACAAACCTATATGAATCTTTCGGGCGAAGCCATTGCGGCTCTGATGCTCGAAAACAGCATTGCCCCGGCCGACCTGCTGGTGATTGTCGACGATATCAATCTGCCAACCGGACGCATAAGAATCAGATCGTCGGGCAGTGATGGCGGACACAACGGCCTGAAATCAATCATCAGTCATATCGGTAAAAATTTCTGGCGACTGCGCATTGGCGTTGGGCAACCGGCGGGTGAAGGTCAGACCCCTCATGAAAATCTGGTTTCGCACGTTCTCGGCTCCGTATCACCGGCCGAGCTTGAAATTTTTCACAAAGTTCTGCACGAAATGCCTGACATAGCGGCAATGTGGCTTCTCGGCATGGGCAATAAGGCCATGACAAAGTATAACGGCGTTGACTTCACCGCCCCTGAAGAAGAGTGATTTTTTTATTGTTTTTGCGCTATTGCATTATAATTGCAGCTGCTTTATAATGGCTCTGATTTGTAACTGATGAGGTTGCTGATGCAAGATGTCACCAATTTAACAAGAA
>CAZFUG010000017.1:0-32306 GCA_964522035.1 uncultured bacterium | reverse complement strand
CGCGCTCAGAGAAATCGGGAATATCGGGTCAGGAAATGCCGCCAGTGCTCTGGCACAGTTTCTCAACCGCAAAATCGATATGGCGGTACCGAGCGCCTCGATTATGGATTTCAAAGCCATTCCGGCCATTATTGGCGGCCCCGACAAAACCGTCATGGGCATTTTTCTGAAGGTCATGGGCGAAATTTCGGGCCGCTTTCTGCTGTTGATCCCCGAAAAGACTTCCCTCAAGCTCCTTCATACTCTTATTCCCGGCTGCGAAATCGACACGCCGCTGAAAATGGGCGAGCTCGAAAGCTCGTGCATGCGCGAAGTCGGCAATATTCTGGCAGGTGCCTTCCTCAATGCCCTGTCGGTAATCACACAGACCCCGATGCTGAATTCACTGCCATCGATGACTTTTGACATGGCCGGCGCCATGATAGATTCAATCGTGGCCGATATGACAGCTATCAGCGACAAGGTACTGATGATAGAAACTTCATTTATCGAAAGTGAAGAGGATCTGCGGATTCACATTTTCCTGCTTCCTGACCCCGCTTCACTGCAACTTTTACTCAAGAAAATCGGAGTCGTCTAAAAGCATGTCCGCAGTTATACCCGTCGGAATGGCCGAACTGAAAATCGCCAGAAGCCCTGAGCAGCTGGTGGTTTATGGCATCGGGTCGTGCGTAATAGTTTCTCTCTATGACCCAAAATCAAAATCAGGCGGGCTCGCCCACGTTATGCTGCCAGATTCAACCGGCATTGACCCGAAAGTCATAAACCCGGTCAAATTTGCCGATACCGCCGTTCCTGCTCTCTATGAGGCGCTTGCCGGATCAGGGGCTTTCAAAAGCTCCCTGGTAGCCAAAATTGTTGGCGGTTCAGAAATGTTTCCGCCGACCGAAGATTTTGAAAACAATATCGGCCGCGACAACACCGAGGCCGTAAAAAAAGCCCTGAAAAAACTCAATCTGCCCTTGATCGCCGAAGACACCGGTGGTCGACGCGGGCGTTCAATAGAGTTTGATCTCGAAAGCGGTATTATCAGGCTTTCAATTCTGGGCGAAGAAATCCGGGAGATCTGATGTCACGACTTTCAATGCTGATGGGGCTGTTCATGGCTGTAACCGTAACCGGTATCGTCATGATGCTTGCCATCATGGGAAAAGTCGCCACCGGCACCATCATCTATCGCGGCATTCTTGTTTTCTTCATGTTCGGTATTCTCGGAGCCGTGTTCGGCAGCTTCCTTGAAGTCGTGCTGATGCCGATTACCACCGAAAAAGAAACGGAAAAACTGAAAAATGAACTTTTACTTGAAGACGCGCAGCTGCAGAAAGAACTGGGCGACCTTCTCGATGAAGACAAAAGCTTGAAAAATACCTTTGGCACCCCTACCGATGAGTCATGGCCGGGCAATGCCAGTAATGGCAAAAGTTCGGCTGCAGTCTCATAAGGCGGCCAGTCACGGAGGGATGATGTGAATAAAGAACTTCTGGTAGGAAAAGAAACTCAGGGAATTACTGATCCCAAGCTGAAGGCGCGCCTTCAGGACGAGGAAGATCAGAAACTCTGGGAACAATACCGCACCACCCACGATCAGCGCATCAAAGATGCTCTGATCATGAAATACGCCTCTTTTGTCAAGTATGTCGCCGGCCGCATTGCCGTCAACCTGCCAAGCAACGTCGAATTTGACGATCTGGTCAGTTATGGCATCCTTGGTCTGATCGATGCTATCGACAAGTATGATTCTGAACGCAACGTCAAGTTCAAAACCTATGCCAAGACCCGTATTCGCGGCGCAATCTTCGACGAACTTCGCATTCTCGACTGGACACCCAGATCGATTCGCCAGAAAGCCCGCAAACTCGAAAAAGCCTACGCCAAACTCGAAGGCAAACTTGGCCGCGATGCCAAAGACGAAGAAATCGCCGAATACCTCAATATCGATATTTCTGAGCTGCACAAGCTTTTTGACGAAACCAAAAAATCACTGCTGCTCTCTCTCGATGAAATTTTCTATGACGACGACGAAGGCTCATCGAGATTCGATTTCGTTGAAGACGAAAAAAGCGACAACCCCCAGAGCAAAATCGAAGAAGCTGAAGCAAAAAAGATTCTCGCCGATGCTATCTCCAAGCTTTCTGACCGCGAACGCATGGTAATCACTCTGTATTACTATGAAGAGTTGACATCAAAAGAAATCGGCAAGATCCTCGGCGTCTCTGATTCACGCGTCTCACAGCTGCATACCAAAGCGATTCTGCGCCTGCGCGGTCGCCTCAGCCGTATCAAAGAAGCCCTGATGCAGACCTGATCGATTTCAGAGCTTGCGAAAGTCTGAAAAGTCTTTCGAACGCTCAAAACGAAACAGCCACAAATGAAAAGGCTGCCGGATAAACCGGCAGCCTTTTTGTTTGCCTGGCCCCTATTTTTCAGGCCTTTTCCGTATCTTCTTCGTCGAGCTCAATCACCACGTTGCCTTCAGAATGCTCCTGAGCGCCTTCGATCTTGAACTGTTTGATCAGTTCGCGCAGTTCTTCTGATTTAGCAGCCAGCTGACTGAACTTTTCATCATTTTTCAACGAACCCAGCCGGGTCGAAATATCATCAGACAGAGACTTTGCCTTTGCAAGAGTAGTTCTGAATTTTTTTAGCAGATCGTTAAGAGCGGTAGCAAGTTCTTTGAGGTTATCGCTGCGGCGCAGGCTCACCTCAAAGGTCAGATCGCCTTCGGTAATACGCTGAATGCTCTTTTCGAGTTTATAAGCCGGGCCGGCAGTCTGATGCGAATACATGACGCTGACAATGAACACGATAATGACGTTGACGAAAACCAGCACCATCAGTCTGGGCCAGAATTCGGTGACAAAATGCTGCAGAGTCGAAGTAAGGCTGCGGGCCTCTACAAGGGTGGTGCTGGTTGACACGAAGTAAGAACCCAGCACATAGATATTACAGGCAGTAATAACCGCCACCAGAAAGGCAAGCAGCAGAATCGTGCCGGCAAAGCGGCTCTGCATGTCTTTCGAAATAAAATAATTCTTACGCTGACTCAAATTAAACCCTCCTGTAGAGGCGAATAGATAACCGCTAATCATCTTACTCAACCCCTGTTTTTTTGTCAACGCGAATTCTGGCAGCAGACGCAAGAATTAAACGCCGGCACGACAAAATCACGCAGAATGGTGCGATTCATGACTCGTGGTGGTAAAATGATGCAGGCCGCCCGGTTTTACTAAACTGTCTGACCACGCAAATCTATTTCGGAGGCACAACAAATGCTTTTGAGATCATCTGGAAAAACGGCTGCACTGCTTGTGCTGCTGACCATGCTTTCTGCCGGCCTGCAGGCATTCGGGCCGACCATCACCCAGAATGGTACCTGGCAGTCGATAAGCTCGTTTCAGGTAATTCAGGCCCGCATCAATGACCAGAATGAACAGGTCTGCCTGCCCCGTATCATGTTCAAAGACGAGGTCGACCAGAATCTTCTCAAAGAACAGATAAAAAAGGGCATTCCCAGCCAGGAAGCGATTTTCCATCTTTACCACGACGGGCTTGGGTCGCCAAAAAAACAGGGCGGCATGTATTACGCCTCTGACGTCTTTCTCAAAGATATGAAAGTCACCTACACCGGCTTTCTGCGCAAGCTCGGCTATGATTTCAAGGTAAGCAGCACCCCCGCATTCGAAGATAAGGAATTCATGCGCGATGTACTTTACAGCCGACATATAAACACCGCCATGACCGCCCAGCAGGAAGCCGATAAAAAAAATGGCGGGAAATCCGGCGAAAAACCTGCAGCGGCGCCAAACAAATCAACGATGCGCGTCACGACAATCTTTGATGTGCTGCCGGCCGGAGTCATTCCGCCAAGAATCAGAGCCCAGCAGGAAGAAATCGCCCGCCGCGTCAACGCCCTCAAGGGTCGCCCTTATGAAACCGAAATCGTTCAGATCGACCCTTTGCGCTGGGCAGCTGGTCGCATGGGTCTGATACGCGAAGATGGCAGCATCAGTGGCGCCAACGTCGAAGGTCAGAAACCTGAACTGATGATCAGAGTGCCGGCGATTGCTGGCTGGCTGAACGCAGACATGATCAAAGAACTCAACGGCCAGCCATGTGAATTCGTGCTGCAGCGAAACGGCATGGGCCTGGAGGTTGTAGACAACGGCCGCTACCTGCTGCGCGATATTTACTTCAACAATCTCAAACTCAGCTGGGAAGAGTGGCTGCAGAAACACAGTCAGATCTGCCCGGAATTCGTTGAAAAGCCAGAATACGCCACCGGAACCGTTCCCCTTGAAGTAAAGCTGATTTCCGGCAAATGGGAAGCCTTGAAGGCACCGGTTCTCTGCGAAATAACCTTTGCCAGAACTACACCTCTGAATGGACAACGCGAGCTTTTCCGGGTATTCCCCCCTGATCCGCGCCCCAAAGATTTTGCCGCTTTTGCCGAAAAATTCAACGGCATCTTCAAAGGCCGCGACGCCGATATTTCGATGCTGGTATGCCCTGATGGCAAGCCATATCACGAGATTGGCCAGAAACGGGCCCGCCGCGTCTATTTCCCGAGTGAGAAGAACACTCTCGATATGCTCCAGAACGCAGTCATGACCGGGCAACTCAAGTAATTTGACGTCGCCGCGGCTGATGCGGTAGCTTGTCTGATGAAAATTTATCTGAATGGAGAGATTGAATGAACAACGCAGTCTACAAGATCGCTATACCTGCCAATGAACCGATTCTTGGCTACATGAAGGGCTCGAAAGAAGAAAAGGCCCTTGCCGCCGAACTGCAGCGCCAGTCAGAAACCGTTATCGAAATCCCGCTCATTATCGATGGCAAAGAAGTCAAAACCGGTAAAATCGGCGAATTCAGAATGCCATGCGACCATAAGCACGTGCTCGCCCGCTACCACATGGCCGGCGAAAAAGAAGTAAAAATGGCCATCGACGCCGCCTGCAAAGCCCAGCAGACCTGGTGCAACGTTCCCTGGCAGGACCGCGCCGCCGTGGCGCTCAAAATCGCCCGCCTGATCGCCGACAAATACCGCGCTGTCATGAACGCAGCCACCATGCTCGGTCAGGGCAAGAACATCTTTCAGGCCGAAATCGACTCAGCCTGCGAAACCATCGACTTTCTGCGCTTCAACGCCAGTTTCATGTCACAGATTTATTCCGAACAGCCGGTCTCTGATGCAACTCAGATGAACCGCCTCGAATACCGCGCCCTTGAAGGCTTCGTTTTTGCGGTTTCACCTTTCAACTTCACTGCCATTGCCTCAAACCTCAGCATGTCGCCGGCAATCATGGGCAATGCCGTGGTCTGGAAACCGGCCACCACTGCCATTCTATCGAACTACTACCTGATGCAGATTTACAAAGAAGCCGGTCTGCCCGATGGCGTCATCAACTTCCTGCCCGGTCAGGGCTCACTCATCGGCAATGTCGTATTTGCTGACCCACGCCTGGCCGGCATTCATTTCACCGGCTCGAGCTCGACCTTCAATTCACTCTGGCTCGAAGTCGCCAAAAATCTCGCCAATTACCGCTCATACCCGAAGATAGTCGGCGAAACCGGCGGCAAAGACTTTATCGTTGTACATGAATCGGCCGACGTCGATACGGCTGCAACCGGCATTTTAAGAGGTTCATTTGAATATCAGGGCCAGAAATGCTCGGCCTGCTCACGCGTCTACGCACCTGCCTCAAAATGGCCGGCTATCAAAAACAAAATTCTCAATATGCTCGGCGAAATCAAAATGGGTGATGTCCGCGATTATAAAAATTTCGTCAACGCTGTAATCGACGAGAAATCTTTCGATTCGATCATGTCCTACATCGAAAAAGCCAAAGCCGACAAAGCAGCAAAAATCGTCGCCGGCGGCAAAGGCAGCAAAGAAAAGGGCTACTTCATCGAACCGACCGTCATCGAAACCACCGATCCGAACTTCGTCACCATGCGCGAAGAAATCTTTGGCCCGGTTGTCACCGTTTACGTCTATGAAGACGCAAAGTTCGAAGAAACCCTCAAACTCTGCGACGGCACTTCACCATACGCTCTTACCGGCGCTATCTTCGCCCGCGACCGCATGGCGATTCTGAAAGCGGCCGACATGCTGCGTTACGCTGCCGGCAACTTCTACATCAACGACAAGTGCACCGGCGCCGTGGTCGGCATGCAGCCCTTCGGCGGCGGTCGCGGTTCTGGCACCAATGACAAGGCCGGCGCCATGCTGAACCTGCTGCGCTGGACCTCACCCCGCGCCATCAAAGAAACCTACGTCGCCCCGACCAATTACCCATACCCATACATGGAATAATCTCCAGAACGCCACAGGGGGCCCGGTTTCTGGGCCCCCTGTTTTTTTTATCGCAGTGTTGGCATATCTTGTCAGGCGTAAGCGAGATTCAGACCTTCTTCAATTGCTGCCCATAGCGTTTCGACGCCTTCAAGACCGACAGAAATTCTTACCAGACCCGGTGTAATACCCCGTTTCAGGCGGTCTTCTTCAGGAACACCTGAATGTGTCATCGAGGCCGGGTGCTGAAAGTAGGTTATGGCGCTGCCAAGACTGACCGCCAGCTCAGCCGGAGTGGTGTAAGAAGCGAAATAGTCCATCAGACGTCGACCTGGCTCAAACCCGTCTTTCAATTCGACTGCAATCATGCCGCCGGCAAGTCGCATCTGCTTCTTAGCCAGCTCATAATGCTCGTGTGACGGCAACCCCGGGTAGAAAACCCGCTGAACTCTCGGGTGCTTTTCGAGACGCTTCGCCAGTTCGAGAGCACTGGCGCACGCCCTTTCCATGCGAAGATGCAGCGTCTGCAGGCCCTGTGAATTGAGCCACGAGTCAAACGGGCTCGGCGTCGGGCCAAAATCTTTATAAATATGAAACAGATGGTCGCTCATGAATTCGTAAGGCCCGATAACGACACCGGCAACGCTGGTTGAATGGCCGTTGACATACTTCGTGAGGCTTTGAATCACGATATCGGCGCCCAGCCTGAAAGGCTGCTGCAGATAGGGAGTGGCAAACGTATTATCTATAACCAGCGGAATTCCGCGTGCCTGCGTGATTCTCGAGATGGCTTCGATATCAGAAAGACGCAAAGTCGGGTTGTCTGGCGATTCAAAGAACACCATCGCCACTTTCGGGTTCTGCTCGACAGCCTTCTTCACCTCTTCAATGCGCGTGGTGTCGACAAAATGAGTTTTGATGTTGAATTTTTCGAGAGTGCGGAAAAAGCTATCGGTGCAGCCGTAGACGCTGCCACAGACAATTTCGTCGCCGCTGCGCACCAGCGCCATGGTGGTGCATGAAATCGCTGCCATACCAGAAGAACAGACGAGCGAGGCGATCGTCGGTCTGCGTTCATCGGCCGCCAGAGCCGCATCGATGATGTGCTGGCAGTCAAGCATGAACAGGGCTTTTTCGAGATATTCGGTCGTCGGGTTGCCAAGGCGTGTGTAAATGCGGGCGAACGGCTTTTCGCCGCTTTTTGAAACACCCAGAAATCTGTCGGCACCGTCTTTAACATTGCGGAAACTGAAAGTCGACTTCTGCACAATGTTTGGCAGACCGATACCTACCCCTGTCGATGCGAAACGGTCTGCCGACATGAATTTTTCATCTGTCCGGGCGTATTTTTCCTTGCGTTCAACCCATCCGGCAAACCATGAATGCTGTGCCATTCCTTACCTCCAAATTTCTGTCTGTATTAAAATCAGTCTAGCCCTTAATATTGAACAGGTCAACCCGCATCAACACCGACTAAGTCTTTTCTGCAGAAAAAGGTGGCAAAACCGGCTGTTCAAGAGTATCATGCAGGCACCGAAAAAATTAAAAAGGAGGCGCCAATCATGAACCAGGATTCTGACGATCATGAACGGGAATACCGTCACTCAGACCAGCGGCTACTTTCTGGCCGGGCTGATAGGCGCCCCGGTATACAGTGAGTCTGGCCGACAATCTGGCAGAATAGTCGACTTTACCCTTTCGCTGCGCAACAACTGGCCGTGCTTCGACCAGGCGGTTGTTTTCGACTTCAATTCAGCTTCTGAAAAAATCGCGGCACGCAGCTGTTTCAGCAGCTTTTCACCCGAAAAATTCGTTCTGTCGATTTCGATACACGATCTGCCGGCTTATGTCGCCAAACCCGAACAGCCGGTCGCCAGTGAACTCTGGGACAAATCAGTAATCGACACGGTCAATGTTCGCACCGTTCAGGTCAACGACCTCGAAGTAGTTACCGACGAAACCGGAGAAATCTGGGTCAGTGGCATCGACATCAGCTTCCGAGGCGCAATGCGCCGCCTCGGTCTCGAAAAATGGTTCGGCCCGCTGCTGAACCGGCTTGGTTATGTGCTGCAGCCAGAAACCATCACCTGGGACAAAATCATCGGTTTCAACGATCATTTTTCGGCTCTGACAACCGAGATCACTTCTGACAATTTTCAGAACCTGCATCCGGCAGACATCGCCGAGATTCTTGAAGAACTCGAAGATTCAGAGCGTATCTCGATCATCGAAACCCTCGATGAAGATGTGGCTGCCGAAACCATCGCCGAAGCCGACTCAGAAACGCAGTTGCAGATCATCGAACAGCTCGATACCGAAACCGCATCTGAAATCATCGAAGAAATGGACCCCGATGAAGCGGCCGACCTTCTGCAGGACATGGATCAGGACCGTGCCCGAGAGATTCTCGATCACATGGATCTCGACGAGGCCAGCGATGTAAGGAAACTGCTCGAACACGACGAATACACTGCCGGTGGTATCATGACCACCGAATACGCAGCGATCTACGACGACTTCACAGTCGCGAACGCCTTTTCCCACATGCGACTCGTCGCAGCTGACATCGAAATCATCTATTACATGTATGTTCTCGACAACAACGACCGCCTCAAAGGTGTTGTTTCGATACGCGACCTGCTGTCAGCCAACCCTTCCATACCGGTTTCAGAGATCATGGATGACGACATCGTTTCGGTCAGACCTGAAACACCGCAGGAAGAAGTGGCAACCATTCTCAATAAATACGATTACATGGCAATTCCGGTTGTCAATGATCAGCAGCAGATTCTGGGCGTAGTTACCGTTGATGACGTCATGGACGTTATCGAAGAAGAAGCGACAGAAGACATCTTCAAACTGGCCGGTACTTCAGACGAAGAACTGACCTACAGTTCGCCGCTGCAGGCCTGCCGCGCCCGACTGCCATGGCTGCTCATCACTCTCGCCACCGGTTTTGTCAGCAGCACGATCATGAAATTTTTCATGAACGAATTCAAAGAAGTAATGGCTCTGGTATTTTTCATTCCAGTCGTCATGGCGATGGGTGGAAACACTGGCATTCAGTCGTCGACACTCGTTATTCGTGGTCTGGCGCTCAACACTTTCGCGAGTGGCGACATGCTCAAGCGGCTGTTGCGAGAAATCGCCGCCGGAGCGATGATGGGTCTGGCATGTGGTCTGGTTGTCGGGATATGGGCCGAATATCTTATTACCAGTGGTGAAGCTGCACCCGGAACATTCTCGGCGATTTATCTAGCATTGACTGTCGGTCTGGCAATGATGGGTGCCATGACCTTCGCCGCTCTTTTCGGCGCCGTTGTGCCGATTCTGTTCGACCGTTTCAAAATCGACCCGGCTGTTGCCTCAGGGCCTTTTGTAACTTCATCGAACGATATCTTCGCTCTGCTTATCTATTACGGCGTCTCGGCCCTGCTGCTGTCAATGGCCTGATCTTTTACACGCAGGGGTGACGGAATAATCATCCATTCTTGAAATCGCTATGTGACGTTAAAATAGAATAGCTACGCTGCTGCCAAAATAAGAAGGCCGCCGGCAGATTATAGATGCCGGCGGCCTTATTATTGGTCTGAAAATCTTAGATACAATTCAACAAATCAATCGCTTAAATTACCCGTTAACTTACAATCAGAAAAGTTAAAGATTACTGTTTGACCGGGGCCTTGTTCAGAGCCGGGTTTGGCAGCATGTAATCGGTGCGTTCGTCGAGCTTGAGGGGCTGGGCCCAGAGATTGTCTTTGAACATATTCTTGAACTTCTTGCCAAAAATAGCCCCGTAGCGGTTTATGTAGTCTTCCTGCTTGTCTTTGCCTTCGAGAAACAGCGAGCCAAGGCTTTCGATCTCGGCAACAGCGCGGCTGACGACCCCGGTGCGCACCAGCGCATACATCGAGATACCAAAAAAGTGATACCAGGCACCGTAATTATCGCCCATCTGCACAGAGTCGTGGCGAAGGTAGGCCAGCTTTTTCTGAATCGGGTCATTCTCGCGGTCAACCCGGTATGGGTCGCCGGCCAGCACGTTTTCGGCGGTCAGAAAGGTCAGATACAGATTGCCCTTGTTCAGAACGTAGCTTTCCATGAACATGTGATGCAGCTGCATTTTTCCGTCAGGATACATCATGATTCTGGCTTTGAGAGCTTCTTCCTGGCCGGTTACGGCATAACGCGAGGTCCAGCCGCAGGCAAGCAGCAGAAAAAGCTTCGATCTGAAAAACAACGGGCTGGGAAATTCTTTCTGCTTGCGGAAAATATGACGGCCAAGCCGGTGCCAGAAACCATAAATCAGGTAACGCTTCGCTTCTGGCGACCAACGGTGCTCTTCGCCCATGGTCGGCACGATGCGCGGGTAATAACTGAGCATGATCTCGCGGCATTTGTTAACAAGGCGGTCAGCATCGATCGGAACGGTTCGGCCAATCTGATAACCGGCCTTACCCTTTTCGGCTTCTTCGAGAGCCTTGAGCTCTTTTTCTTTTTCGATCTCTGCCTGCGGGTAAGAACTTTTTACCAGCGCTTCAAGCAGTTTCTGTGGCACCTGATCGAGCTTGCGGATCAGAAAGGCATCACCCTTCGGGTCTTCAAGGCAAAGCCCGGTCTGCTGATAATGGGTTGCCTCATGGGTTTTGATCCATTCCTTGAACTCGCCGGCATTGGCTGGAACCGCAAGAACCACAAGTAATACAAGAGTCTTCAGCAGTCGGCTTCCGTTCATTTTTGTGTACCTCATTACAGATATTATTTTTTAATTATAATGATCAGAATGAAATCCGAAAGGCTCAGGCAAAAATTTTCTGAATCATGAAAGCTTCGGCAAAGAAGAACCCTGATTCTGAGCCACGCACCTTGGCAACCGCCCGCAGAACTTCAGGCGAACGCGGGTGCGGGTCTGGCCGGGCTTCAGAACGGTAAGTCTGCATGGCCCTGATTTTTGCATCGAGATCTGCCTCGCTGATCTCGATATAACAGTTCGGCTCCCATTGGGCGGGGCGCAGATAACCAGTGCTGCTTGGCACTTCGCCGCACAGCACGGTAACATGGCTGTTTAACGCAGGTCTGGTCGCAACTACCGCAGCGTTGTGGCAGTATTGATGATCGATATTGGTGCAATAACGATGATGCGTGAGAATCAGGTCGGGCTTAATCTGCACAATAAGGGCTTCGAGCCAGTGAATTGTTTCGAGCAGCGAATGGGTATCCATCTCGTTATCAGGAAAATGCCCGAGGTGAATGTTTTGCGGCGCCACTCCGAGAACTGCCAGAGCCTTTTCGCAGTCGACCCGCAGTTCGGCGAGATCTTTTTCGCGCTGAGCCGGGTCTGGCTGCATCATACGCCGGCTGTGAATACCGGTTGCCGGAATCGCAACATGCAGAACCGCACCGCTGCGGTGTAGTCTCGCCATCAGGCCGCCAGCCGCGAGAGTTTCGTCATCAGGGTGAGCAAAAAACACCAGAACATTCCGATAACGGCTTATATCAAGCATTTTAAGAATGGTCCTTTTTCAGCGTAATTTTTACGTCAGCGATAATACTGCCGGCCTTGAGGGCCGGGCGCGAGAATTCAAGACGATAACCGCCATATTCGATAAAAGCCGGCGGGTAGTCTTCGGCATCCAGCATTCTTATATGGTCAAAAAGCAGCTGCAGGCCTGCCATACTTTCCTGAATACGGCTCTGTTCAGGCTTTCGACGTTTGAATCTGGTCACCGGGCCACTTTGCGGAACCGGTGCAGGTCGGTTTCGGGCAATCGTTTCGACCATTCCGGCAATGATTCTGGCCGCTCTGATAAAAATTTCTTCGGCCAGACCGTGCAACGGCAGCGGCACTTTCATGTAAACCGGCCCGGCATCGAGTTCGTCGGTCATTTTCAGCGCCGAAATGACAGTTTCCTGATGGCCGGCTGCAATCAGGTTCTGCAATGGACTGCCACCGCGTCCGTATGGCACGTCGGTCATGTGAAAGCAGACACACTCGGCAAGCCGCAGAATTTCGTCAGGAACCTTTTCGCTCCAGTGCGGAAAAAAAATTATCGCAGGCTTCAGCTTCTTTACCAGCTCAACCGTAAGCTCGACCGGATCAGAAACAAAGTGCCAGCTGCCGGAAAAACCTGGGAGAGCCTCGGCAAAAACTGCCCGGTTCCAGGGTTTGATCGCGGCAACAATAAAAACCTGTTCTTGCATCGCATTTTCTTTTTTTGACATACCAGCATTTTAACCGACTTCAAACAAGTTTTGAAGCGATTTAACAACAAAAGCCAACCTGCCTGCGGCAGTTTCGCTGCTTTTAATTTTTACGGGGGTGGTTTATATTTAAGTAGAATCAAAAACAACGTGAGGAATGCCATGATCTGGGCCAGATATAGACGACCGCTGCTGTTTTTCGTTTATTTTCTTTTTTTCTTTCACACTGCCCTCTGGCATTACTGGGGCTACGAAGGCGTCGGCCACCTTGGCTTCGGTGAATTCTTCGGCAGCATGCGCACCGGCATCATCACCGCCGGCACCGTATTTTCTATCGTCATTTTTCTGCATGCGCTGTTCTTTGGCGGCCTTTTCTGCGGCTGGTTCTGCCACTGGGGCATCACCCAGGATATCGCCGCCTGGATCATGAAAAAAGCCGGTATCAGGCCACAGATGCAGCACCTCGATGCAAAGCTGATACCTTGGTTCTGGTTCTTCATCCTCATCGCACAGGTAGCGGTTTTCTGGCTATACAACGGTCTGCCCACAAGTTTTTCGTTCAATCCGTCGGCAACTCCGGTCTGGACAGGCGTGCCGCGCTCGATTCTGCTGATCTGCCTTACCACTATCGTCAGTGGCTTTGCGCTGATTTTTCTCTTCGGCGAAAGGGCTTTTTGCCGAAGTATCTGCACATTCAGACTCTGGTTCAGCTGGTTCGAGCGCATTGCCCCGCACAAGGTAAGACAGATCAGGGAATGCACCTCATGCCAGCTTGAATGCACGAATGTCTGCCCAATGGGCGTCGATGTTGCCGCAGAAATAAGAGATCTCGGTCATGTTAAAAACACAGAATGTGTTAAATGCCACATCTGCATTGGCGCCTGCCCGAATCAGGTTCTCGAAACTTCTCTGCGCAAGAACAGCTTTCATAAAGACGGCGAACCAAAACCACGGCCGGCGGCTCTGAGCAGATCTGTTTCGCTGGTTCAGGCTGCCATGGCAGTCATCGTCGTCGTTCTTTTCGGTTTTGAAGTCGGTGGAAATATATCGCTGTCACTCGGCTTCTTAAGTGGCTTTCTGCTTATCCACATCTGGCATACCAGGTCAATCACAGCCTTTGAAGTTATTATCACCCTTCTGACAGTAGTCGGGCTGTATTTTAAAGACGACATGAACGACCCGGTTTCTCTGGCCAAAGGTCTTGTGGCGATTGCTGTGTTCCTTTTTGCTGCCAGACAGCTGGGTTTTACCAAGGGCTTAGAATTCATCAACAAACAGACACCCAACCTGCAGGTCTCGAAGCCTCTGGTGGTTATTACACTGCTGGTTGCCGTTATTATTGGAGGGCGCGAAGCGCATACCAGCATGCTGATTCACCAGGCAAACGCCGCAAGAAGAAGCAACGACAACCTCACCTACGCCAGCATTATGGAAAGTTGCGCCGGATCGCATTCTGACCCGGCGGGTGCCTGGTATGATCTTGGCAAGGCACAGCTGAAAATCAACCAGCCGCAGAAAACCAGTGACAGCTTCAAAAAAAGTCTGAAACTTGTCTTCTCAACAGAAGTAGCCAGAACCATGTTCGAACTGCTTGAAGAATTCGGCAATCCCGCCGCTTCACAAGATTTCGCCGCCTGGCTCGCCCGAGAATACCCGCAGATCGACGAATTCATCTTTCTTGCCGGTAACACCCTCATGCAAAAAGGCGATATGAACGGTGCCGAAAAAATATTCAATGATTTTATCATCAGCAAACCATCGCATCACGACGGCTATCTTGCCATGGGCGAACTGCGCCTGAAGCAGAACCGCATCGACGAGGCCGAAGAAATGTTCAACCGTGCCTATGCCATTTCGCCGGCCAGTTCGGCCTTCTTTATGGCCGATATCAGCCACCGCCGCAGTCAGTTTGACCGGGCTGAAAAGTTCTACGAGGAAGCCATTCGCACTAACCCGCCCAACATCGTCTTTTTAATGGACCATGGCGGCAACTTCGTCGTTCAAGGCAAGTTGCGAGAGGCCATCAACGCCTGGAAAGCCGCTCTTGCAATCGACCCCGAATTCGAACCGGCAAAACGCAGCATCGCCGAAGCCGAAGCCGACCTCGCCGCGAAAAAGGCCGCAATTCTTGGCGGCCAGAAATAAAAAAAGCAGCCTTCAGGCTGCTTTTTTTATTTCCGACTCTGGTTACATTACTGTTCGCCGAATACCGGGGTGCCGTCGATGATCAATTCGAAAAGGCTGTTCTGGCCAACCTGGTAGCCGATCTGTCTGAATGAATTCAGAGCAAATAGAGCCAGATCGGTTCTTCGGCCGACTTCTATCGCGCCAATTTCGTTGCCGAGAGAGAGCGCGTGCGCGGCATGCAGAGTGCCGGCAATCAGGGCCTCGGAGGCGCTCATTTTCAGCTGCAGCATTGCCAGCGACTGAATGATATTGGCACCGAGAAACTGACAACTGCCAGGATTGTGATCTGAAGCGATCGCCAGCGGCAGACCGGCCTCGATCATTTTGCGCGCAGCGGCGTGATGCGATTCCATAAGGTAGGTTGACGTGCCGGGCAGAACGGTCGGGATTACACCGCTGCCAGCGAGTTTTTTAATGCCTGCATCGCCGGTCATAAGCAGATGATCGGCGCTTACCGCGCCGAGTTCGACCGCCAGATCGACGCCACCGAGCACGTTTACTTCGTCGGCATGAATTTTGGCTTTAAGGCCGTGTTTAAGACCGGCTTCAAGAATGCGCCGCGACTGAGCGACTGAAAAGGCTTTGTTCTCGGTAAAAACATCGTTGAATTCGGCAAGGCCGGAACGGGCAACTTCGGGTATCCAGACATTACAGATTTCGTCGACGAAAGCGTCGGGGTCGGCGCGGCGATCAGCCGGCACGGCATGCGCTCCCATGAAGGTGGAGACGATGCGCACCGGATAAGCCGCCTTTAGCTGGTCAACAACCCGCAGCATCTTCATTTCGTTTTCGAGGTCGAGACCGTAGCCGGTCTTTATTTCAACGGTGGTGACACCGGTCTTCATGACCTGTTCAAGACGCTGTGCCGATTTAACGAACAGCTCTTCTTCGCTCAGCCCGCGCACCGCATTGGTGGTGCGCAGAATGCCGCCACCGGCGGCAAGAATGTCGAGGTAGCTGCGGCCCTGAACCCGCATTTCGAATTCATCGCTGCGATCGCCGGCATAGACCAGATGGGTGTGCGAATCGACAAAGCCCGGCACGGCCAGCAGGCCCTCACCATTGTAAAAGCGCGCTGAGCCTTCAATGGTCACACTCTGGCCGAGTTCAGCTGCCGGACCGACCCAGACGATGCGGCCATCTTTGGAGGCAATCGAAACGTGCTGCGGCTCTTCGGTCTGCCAGCTTACCGCAGTTTTACCACCCCGGTACGGATGCGGAAAAACAACCACCGAATCGAGATTATGAACGATAAAATCGGCCATCGGCCGGTTTGCATGCTGTTTATTACTCATGACTGTGCCTCAGACAATTTTTACCACTTTGCTGACGCGGTCGAGCAAAGTGCTGTTCCAGAGAAGATCTTTGGCCATGCGCAGATCAGGAGCGAGAATGCGATCTTCGCCGAGCGCCGAAACATGCTCACGCAACAGCTCATAGGCAATGGCGCTGCCTTTTCCGAGGCGCAGAGGTTTGACAAATTCATAGGCCTGAGCAGCGCTGACCCATTCAATCGCGAGAACCTGAGCGGTGTGTTCGAGAATTTTGCCGGCCTTGCGGGCAGCAATAGTGCCCATACTTACATGGTCTTCCTGATAGGCAGAGGTCGGAATCGAATCTACCGATGCCGGGTGCGCCAGAATCTTGTTCTCGCTGACCAGTGAAGCGGCCGTGTATTGAATGATCATCAAACCTGAGTTAACACCAGGGTCGACCGAGAGAAAAGGCTTGGTTTCGTTGATCAGCGGGTTGAGCAGACGATCGATGCGTCTTTCGCTGATGTTGGCAAGTTCGGCCATGACGATACCGAGAAAGTCGCCGGCAAAAGCCATCGGTTGCCCGTGAAAATGGCCGCCTGAGATGATTTTGTCTTCGCTGAGAATGATCGGGTTGTCGGTGACCGAGTTCAACTCGATGGTCACCTGATCGACAAGGTGGTTGAGGTTTTCGCGGGTCGCACCATGCACCTGCGGAATACAGCGCAGGCTGTAGGCATCCTGAACTCGGGTGCAGCCGATGTGACTGTCTCTGACTTCAGAATCGTCGACGCAGGCAAGAACGTTGGCGGCAACCTGTTTGAGGCCCGGGTATGGGCGCAGAGCAATAAAGTCGGGATCGAACGGCTTGGTCGAGCCTTTAACCATTTCGACAGTCATGCTGGCAATGATATCGGCAGACTTCGACATGTGCAGTGAGCGATAGAGAGCCAGAGCCAGCACCCCGGTCATTACCGAAGTACCGTTGATAAGTGCAAGCCCTTCTTTGGCCTGCAGCTGAATCGGTTTTAGACCGGCTTTTTCAAGAGCCGGCAGAGCCGGATGGCGCTGGCAGCACTCGCCGCCGAGCACTTCACCTTCACCCATCAGAACCAGCATGATATGCGACAATGGCGCAAGGTCACCCGAGCAGCCGACCGAACCCTGCTGCGGCACCCACGGAATAACATCTTTATTGAGAAGATCTGCAAGAGCTTCGATCAGTTCAGGGCGCACACCACTGACCCCGTGCAGCAGAGAATTGATGCGGATCGCGATCATGGCTCGCACCGCATCTCTGGCGAATGGTTCGCCAACCCCGGTAGCATGACTGCGAATCAGGTTGGTCTGCAGTCTTTCAAGATCCGACTTGTTGATGCGGGTATTGCAGAGGTGACCAAACCCGGTGGTGATACCATAAACAACCCGGTTCTGTTCGACCAGGCGTTCGACGATCTGCCGCGAAGCTTTTACACGCTGCATTGCATCGGCGGCAATGCCGACCTTTTCGCCACAGGCAATCTGCCAGACTTTTTCAATGGTCAGGTCTTTACCGTTAAGTTCAATCATTTCCTTGTCTTCCTTTATTTTTCAGGGGTTTTGTCATGCCTGCCGGCAGAGTGCTGTTCGTATGGCAGACAGGTGATGGCGTGACATGGGCAATTCTTTTCGCAGACGGTGCAACCGATGCAGTTTTTAGCATTTACCGGCTCTACCGTTCCTTTAACCGTTCGGCGAAACACACCGCCGGGGCATAGTCTGACGCAGAGGCAGCACTGGCTGCAAAGTTTCTGGTCGAGAGCATGAATAAAACGGGGAACCCATTCGAGGCCCCCGAGGGTGTGATTAACTTGTGCAGAACGGCTCATGGGTCGCATTATACCACAACCCATGCGCAAACCCAAGAAAGCTGGTAAGGCGTAGAACCCTGTCAGATTCGCTTTTCCAGCAGATGGCCAAATTCCTTGTCGAGGTCTTCAAATGCATCTACCAGCAGTTTGAGAGACAGGCGGCAGACGTCGCCGATCGTCGGGAACCAGCGTTTCATGAGCTTTATCCCCTGCAATTTGCAGCGTTTCGGGTCCTGGCAGAGGGTTGGCAGTTCGTTGAAGTCCATTTCGAATTTGACGATGATCATCTGCACGATATGCATCAGATACAGGGCAAAATATTTGCCGAAGGTGATGATTTTACTGCGCGCCATCGTCATTTCGCCGTGGATCTTGTCGAGGTCGGCATCGGGAAATCTGGCGAGAAAGTCTTCAATCTGACTGAAAGACTCGCGTTCGAGTCGTTCTTCAAAGTCTCTGACGAGCTTTTCACCTTTGTCACAATAATCGATGACGCCCTCAACCTCTTTGCGGGTTTCGAGAATGATTTTGCGAAAATTGCGCCATTCGCGGGTGATATCGCCTTCAGTCGGGTAACGCAGATGCTTTTTGATGAGGTCGAGAGTCGCAATCGGGCGGGTACAGTATTTGTCGATCGATTCCTTCAAGGGCATCAGAGTAGTGCCTTCGATGTAGGCACCACCTTCGGTAGAATTGATACAGGTGCCGCGATACTGAGCCAGATCGGTTACAAAGCCGCGCCTGAAAAGGTCGTAGATCTGGTTGGTGTAGACAAACTCTTCGTAGTTGCCCTTGACCTTGATCAGATCCTTTTCTTTCAGTTTAAGGTTGGTAACGCTGGGTGCGTCATCAGCGTGGGTTTTTTCGGCGCTTTTGAAGGCGCAATCCTGACCGACAAGAATGATCGGGTCGCAGCCGAGCGCTTCGAGAATTTTGAAGGCCATGTTCGAGCACGAAGGCCCGATCTGCAGGGTTCCCTTCGGCATATTGATCCAGTCAAAGTGGGCAAAAGCACGGTAGACCATAAAGGTCGGCCCCGGCCAGGCTTCGTAGGATTCACGTCTGATGACCGGGCAGGCAGCCAGATAAATCTGTTTTTTGTAATCGTCGGGCAACTCTTTAAACATCGTGGCGACGTGCATGATGCGCTCGAGACTGACGGCGGCGTGCGGCACGATGTCATGCTTGAGCAGACTCTTCAGCGCTGAATCGGCGGCGATCATCACGCAGTTGCCGACCGCCCGTTTCAACTCTCTGATGTTCTTATCAAGCGACGGCCCTGTCGAAACGATAATGCCCGGTTTGCCCTTGAAAGCCCCGTAAAGATCCTTAACACCGGGGTTTCTGATGATGGTGGCGAGGTTCTTCATGATGTTCTCGACACCGATCATCGAATCTTCTGGGCAGTTGCCGTAATTGAAGATAATGGCGTGCGCCGCCTCGCGAAAGCACTTGAGCATGTGTTTGTGGTAATTGCCATGTACCTTGTCGATAACCGGGTGGTCAAAAACCTGCAGCGTCTTGAGAAACAGCTGCAGAGCGATACCGGCATTCTTGATCATATCGTTGAGAACGGCATAACCCTCTTCTTCGGGCACGCCAACAACCCAGCGAATTCTGTCAGATTCAAGCAGATCGGTCATATCGACGGTTTCAAGCGCTACGCGCAGCGCATCGACGTCTTTTTCGATGAGAACGATAAAAAGATTCTTCTCTTTAAGCTGCTCAAGACATGCCCTGAGATGATAACCAAGCCCCAGACCCAGCACTAACAGTAGCTTCGGATTAACCAGTTTAGAATTTTCGATCTGCTGAGACGCTTCACGTTGAGGATTATACTTGCTGTGAACCTGATAAACCTTGTCATCTTTTTTGATGGCGAGGGTCATCGAGCCATCTTTGGCCTCTTCGACGATATACTCGCACCCTGAAGGGGGTATCATTTCCATGGCTTTGGCCAGCACCGGCATACGGCGGCGCAGCACTTTCATGTTCCGTGCATAGACATTGGCTTTCATCGGCAGAGTTCCTTTGTGTTGATTCGCAACGAATATATAACAATACGGGGCACGAGGTAAAGGCCTGCTGTTGTCCTGGTCGTTGGTCTGGCAACGAATCAGGCCCGGGTGATCGTATGATGCAGTGCTGCTGCTGTCTGAGCAACTGCCACCGCGACAGTTCTGAATTCAACCGGCAGATTCAGCCTGAACGGCACATCATTGGCCAGATCGAGAATTACCGCCGCCGCGGTATTGAAATGAAAAACCGGCTGGCCAGTTTCAACGTCGTCACTGCTCGCCGCATCAAAAAACAGACTGACTTCGGCTTCGTCAGAAATATCGGCCAGACCGGTCACCCCAAGCATGCGTCTGAGATTTTCCAGAACCGACTCTTCAGCCAGAATTCTCAAAGGCAGGCGTTGGCTGGCGGCAAGACGCGCTGAAGGTGCAACCCAGGCAAGATGTTCGGCACCGGCATAGACATGCCGGCCGGCTTCGACAAAGCCATGCCGCTGAAAAACTTTCTGCGAAGGCAGGTTGTCGATGCGGGTTTCGGCGACAAACAGCGTGGCCGCTCTCTGCATTTCGGCACTGGCACAACCAAGCCTCAGAACCTGGCTGCCAAGGCCTCTGCCGGCACACTCAGGGGCCGTCGACAGCGAAATACGATAACAACCGGGCATTTCGGCCGGGTCGAAACGAATCTGGGCCACCGGCCGCCCGTCTTCTTCAAGAATAAAGCCAAAGCGACCGTTGTCAGCCATGAAACGCCCAAACCAGGCCTGATGAGTCTCGAAAGAGATCTCGCTGCTGTCGCCAAACCAGCGACGATTAGCAGGATGCAGGCGCCATTCGTGCAGCAGGCGACAGTCGCTCGCCTGCCAGCGTCTCAGTTTCAGATCATTTCCCATGTGAGAATGTCGTCCTCATCGATATCGACTTTCGCGGTACGGCCGATCACGATTTCCATGTGCCGCACCGGAATCCCGAAACCCGGCCTTTTTACGGCAATCATGTCTTCGGTGATCCTTGTTCCGGCCGGGATTTTGACCGCGGCAACCAGGCTGCGCCGGGCAATACGATAAAGCTCGTTTTCGGCGGCGGTATGCTGTTTGAAAGGCGACCCGAGAATTTTTTCGGTCTGTCTGATGGCAGTAATCATCTCTTTCAGTTCATGCGGTTCAAGCGAAAACGGGTGGTCTGGGCCTTCCTGATTGCGCGACAGAGTAAAATGCTTCTCGATAATGCAGGCGCCGCGGGCAACGGCCGCCACATCGGTTACGTGCCCCATGGTGTGATCAGAGAAGCCGACAGGCACCTGAAAAGCCTGTTTCATCGTATCCATGGCCCGCAGATTGATGTCTTCATATTTCGGCGGGTAGGCAATAGCGCAGTGCAGCAGAGCAACCTTGCTGCTGCCACCTTCTTTAACTGCCTTCAAAGCCACTTCGATATCTTCAAGGCTCGCCATGCCTGTTGAAAGAATTATCGGTTTGCCGGTTGCCGAGATTTTTCGCAGCATCGGCAGGTGGGTGATTTCGAAGCTGGCGACCTTGTAGGCTTCGACCCCGGCGGCCTCAAGCTCATCGACAGCTTTAAGATCGAAAGGCGTCGAAAGAAACATGATACCCTTTTCGCGACAGTAGGCCATCAGATCAGGAGTCCACTGGCGCGGAATTTCGATGCGTTTGATGACATCCCACAGAGTTTCGTTATCTTTTGCCAGTTTTTCCTTTTTAAGATAGCTGGCCATCGGGGTTTTCTTCGAATAAATCGCTTCGGCCGAAAAAATCTGAAATTTAACCGCATCGGCGCCGGCTTCGACCGCCACGTCGATCAGCTTTTTCGCGTTATTGAAATCGCGGTTGTGATTGCTGCCCGCTTCAGCAATGATGAAACAGGGCCGGTTTTCACCGATTTCGAATTTACCAATTTTCATAGGTTCTACTCCAATCTGCTGCTAATAAAGGAACCGCAAGCCACTGCGACCTATCAATCACATCAACACACCGTTGTGCGCCATTTCCATCGATAAGACCCTGCTGGCGTCTGATCATTTCTTTCCAGAACTCAGGATCAGCGTGCAAACGCGCCAGAGTTTTTCTGATAAAGTCGGCATCGATAAGATCGCTGCTGCCAATACCAAGGCTGGTTTTTTCACGACTGATCACTTCATCGGCGCAAAAACCCTGCTGCTGAACACTTCTTGCCTGCCCCTGCACACCGACGGTTTTAACGAAAGTCTGCAGGCTGTTTTCAAGCCATTCAGACTGCAGGTCTACATTTATGCGCGATACGATATCGATCAGAAAACTGGTCGCCTGTTCCTTGATGATAACCGAAGTCTGGCGCTGATTGTCAACCCACAGAAGACACAGACTCGGAATCCCGAGCGCATAGACTTCCCAGAGGGTGGTGCCACCACCGGTCAATGCAAGAGAGGCACTGGCAAGCAGGTCAGGAAATTTGCGACTGTCGGTATTGACGTAGCGTCGGGTCGGGTTTCGGGCCACCCAGGCCTCGATTTCAAGACGCGGGCAATTATCGGAAACCGAAACGCATACGGGGTTCGGTATGTCTTCGGGTATGGCCTCGAGCACTTTCATCAAATGCTCGACCACATTGCCACCACCGAGGGTTACAATAATCGGGCCATCGGCACGCCAGACCCTGCCGATAATGGCGCAGATTTCCGGCCTGATCAGCGTGTATTTTTCACCGCAGAGAATATAGGGTATTTTCTGACGGTTATATGGCATCGGATCGAACAGCGGATTCGGGTTAATGACAATCTGAGCAGGAGTATCGCGATCAGCCAGATCGTCAATGACGACAATATGAACTCTGCCCGGGTTAAACCTCTGAAAAAGGGCGTAATCATCGCGGCTGTAGCGGTAAGTATCGATAATGACACAATCGACAAACCAGTGAAAACGTTCACTGAGAAAGTTGAAAAAAGCAACCGCATCTTCGCGCGATTCTTTAAAGTGTGCAAAATCGATGAGATTTATCACCCGATTGACGTCGCCAGAGGTCTCTTCAAGCAGTTCTTCGGGCAGACCATGCCCGACAAAAAAAACAACCCAGTCACGTCTGATCATCTCAAAAGCGAGGGTTCGGCAGCGCATAAAATGCCCCATGCCTATGCCGGGGCCGGCATCAACTCTGAAAACTGCTGTTTTCGTTGGTATCAGCCCACGCCGGTTGAGAACTATTGCCATTTAAGTCTGCGGTTCTCTGACGCCGCCGACTTTTTCATGCCTTCAAAGCGGTCGACATCTGAATTAATTGCAATCAGGTCAGGATTCTGTTCGAAAAATTCCATGATCTGATAGAAAGAGAAAAGTTCAGGCCCATTATCGAAATGGGCAAAAACCTTCTTCAGCAGCTGATAATCGTTATCTCTATCGAGTGTCAGTCTTATGTGCTCGTAATTCTGCCCATAACTGAGGTTTGCGGTTTTGAAGCGGTCGAGATTTTCGCGAATGAAAAGGGTAACATGCTCGCGGTGCGAAACCAGTTCAGCCAGGCGCCCGACATTCTGCAACACCGAAGTTTTAATGACCTCGGCATCAAACCCAACCGGAAAAGTCGGCGGAATGACATTCGACGTATAATCGGCACCGGTGCCGGCATGCAGTGAAAGGAGTGCATCGATGATACCAGGGTCGATCAGCGGGCAGTCAGCCGTGATTCTGACAATGTTCTCACAGGGAAACTTCTCGGCCGCCAGCAGATAGCGTGATAGAACATCTTCTGAGCTGCCGCGCACGCATGGTATTCCATGTTCGGCGCACCAGGCGGCGAGTTCGTCATCACCAGCAAGCTCGGTGGTCGCGACGACGACCCGGTTAACCAGCATGGCTGAACCACTGCGGCGAACCACATGTTCGAGAATCGTGCGATTACCCAGCTTCAGAGCGGTTTTTCCTGGCAGGCGGGTCGAGCCCATCCTTGCCTGGATGATGACCTGATTTTTAACCTTTCCGTTCATGCGAGTGCCTTCTTGAGAGAACTGCAGACCCGGTCAATTTCTTCTTCACCCATCTGCGGGAAACATGGCAGCGACAACGCCTGCTGATAATATGCCAGAGCATCTGGTATCTCTGCCAGTTCGACGGTTCCGGCATAATAAGGCATCATCGGAATCGGAATATAGTGCACCTGGGTGCCGATTTCGTCGGCTTTAAGCCGACTCATGACTTCGGCACGACTGTGCCCGGCGGCGGCAAAATCTATCTGAACAATTGCGAGATGATAAGCGTGGCTTACCCCGTCGGCAATCTGAGGAAACCTGAGACACGAGAGACCTGCAAAACGGCTCTGATAAGCAGCGACAATCGCCTGCCGTTTTACAATGTTTTCTGCCAGACGCCCCAGCTGCGATGCGCCTAGAGCCGCCTGAATGTCGGTAATGCGATAATTGAAGCCAAGCTTCTGCATCTCATAATACCATGGATTGGCGCTGCCATCGGCAGCAAAAGCCTCAGAGACGTTCTGAAATCCGGAAGATTCGCGCGTTATGCCATGGCTGCGGTGCAAACGCATATTTGCCGCCAGAGCTTCTGAATGTGTCGAAATCATACCACCCTCGCCGGTGGTGATGTGTTTAACCGGGTGAAAACTGTAGACAGTCATATCAACGGCCGGAAATTCACCGATTTTCCAGCGGATGCCGAGATTGTCTTCCCAGCTGGCACCGATTGAATGGCAGGCGTCCTGAATCCAGACGAAGCCGAATTCTTTTTTCAGCAGGGCAAAAGCCTGCATATCGCAAGGATGTCCGGCCAGATCGACGGTTATTACCGCCTTAACCGGCCGCCCCTCTGCGGCACATTTTTCAAGAATGCGCCGGCAGACCAGCGGTGACATGGTCAGAGTCGCCGGATCGATGTCGGCAAAAAGAATTTCAGCACCGTTGTAACGGGCGCAGTTGGCGCTGGCAACGAAAGTTATCGGCGGCACCACTACGCGATCACCCGGGCCAATACCGCCGGCGATTGCCGCCAGATGCAGGGCGGTAGTACCGTTACTGCAGGCCACGGCGAACTGGGCGCCGGTTTCCTGGCATAGAGCTTTTTCGAAAGCGTCGATGGCAGGACCCTGCGTCAGATAGTCTGATTTAAGAACTTTTACAACCGCTGCAATATCTTCATCGGTAATATGCTGCCGACCGTATGGAATAAAGCTCACTCGACCACACCTTCCTGTTGCAGAACATGTTTAAGCTGCTCGACATTGAGCCATTGGGTATTGGTGTCGCTGGCGTATTCAAAGCCATCTACCATGGGCACCGCACCTTCCGGCAGTATGACTTTCCAGAATGGAAAATCAGGCATTTTAATATAGCGATCGCCAAGCTCAAAGAGATGTCGCGAATCATCGCGCGACATCATCATTTCATGCAGTTTTTCCCCTGGCCGGATACCGATTTTTTTTATTCTGCAGCCGGGTGCGATTGCTTCTGCCAAATCGGTGATACGCATGCTCGGGATTTTCGGAATAAAAAGTTCGCCGCCGTTCATGAGGTTGAATGAGTCGATAACAAACTGAACCGCCTGCGGCAGGGTTATCCAGAAACGTGTCATGCGGTCATCAGTAACTGGCAGCTCTTCGCCTTTTGCAGCCAGCTCACGATAGAGAGGCACAACGCTGCCGCGGCTGCCAAGAACATTGCCGTAGCGCACTACCGCAAAGCGGGTGACCAGCTTTCCGGAGTAAGCATTTGCAGCGATGAACAGCTTATCTGAGCAAAGTTTGGTGGCGCCATACAGATTCACCGGGTTGCAGGCCTTATCGGTGCTCAGGGCGACGACTTTCTGAACGCCGGCCTCAAGAGCAGCGGTAATAAGGTTCTGCGCCCCCATAATATTGGTCTGAACCGCTTCGAATGGGTTATATTCAGAGGCCGGCACCTGTTTCATCGCGGCGGCATGAATGACGTAATCGACGCCGGTAAGAGCACGATACAGCCTCTTTTCGTCACGAACGTCGCCAATAAAGAATCGCAGGCGGTCAGAAGCAAACATCTGCTGCATCTGATACTGTTTAAATTCATCGCGTGAGTAAACAATGATCTTGTGCGGCTTGTGGTCGCGCAAAACCTTTTTAACAAAGGCTTTCCCGAAAGATCCGGTTCCGCCGGTGATCAGAATTGATTTGCCGTCCAGCATCGATGCTCCTTTTTATCTCAGTTTCGCCCGCTCAGATCGATAACGCTGTTGTCGCCAATGTTCAGTCTCTGCAGCTGGCCGGTCAGTTCGACCGCATCACCGATCAGAGACTCGTCGAGCATGGTATTACGCAATATCGAGTACGGGTTAACGACCGAATTTCTGATGATCGAATCATGAATCTTGCAATTCTTGGCAATCGACACATAGGGGCCGATAACGCTGTGCCTGACCTCGGCTGTCGGGTGAATTGAAACCGGTGGTATGATGACACAGCCTTCGATGCAGATATGATTGCCCTGGGCTCTCTCAAGGAGAATTTTATTAGTCTGAAGAAGTGTTTCAGGTTTACCGCAATCGAGCCACTGTTCAATTTCCGGCGCGCCCAGCTTCATGCCATCTGCGATCATCAGTTTGAAAACCTCGGGCAGGTAGAATTCGCCCTTTACCCTGAGGTTCTGCTGAATGCTGCGCTGAATGTAGTTCATGAAGCGGCGGCCATCTTTAAGGTAATACATGCCGACCTGAGCCAGGTTACTTACCGGTGTATCCGGCTTTTCGACCATGTCGACGATGATATTGTCTTTCATGACGTTAACCCCGAAGCGCTTAGGATCTTCGACCTCTTTTGAATAAATCAGGCCGTCGAGACCCTGACAGAGAACCGGAATTCGGGTCAGGTCAGTGACAAAAAGCGTATCGTTGAAAACAACGAGAACATCGTCACCTTCGTTGATACGTGGCGCTGCCAGAGAAACGGCATGCGCCGGGCCGAGAAGCTCGGTCTGCTGAATATAGGTGGCCTTCAGCTCAGGATAATGTTTTTCGACATAGCGCTGAATTATATGGCCATTCTCATCAGTTATGATGATGTATTCATCGATTTTAAGTTTTTTCAGCCCGTCGATTACGTGCTGCAGAACAGTCTTACCGGCGACACGAACCAGCGATTTCGGCTTGGTAAAAGTATGTGGTCTTAATCTTGTGCCTTTACCCGCTACAGGAAGTACCAGCTTCATTGTTTTCTCCCGATCCCTTCGTATTCAAAGCCAAGCTGAGCCATCTTCTTCGGTTCAAAAAGATTGCGTCCGTCAAAAATGACCGGCTGTTTGAGCAGGCCCTTGATCTTATCAAAATCAGGGCGCCTGAATTCGTTCCATTCGGTCACAATCACGAGTGCGTCGGCCCCGTCGAGAATCTCATAGACCTTTTTGCCATAAGCGATGCGATCGCCAAAAACTTTATGGGCCTCTTTCATCGCCTCAGGGTCGTAAGCCCTGACTTTGGCGCCTTCTGCGAGCAGATTCTCGATCAGAACTATCGAAGGTGCCTCACGCATGTCGTCGGTATTGGGCTTGAACGCCAGTCCCCAGACAGCAATCGTTTTATTCTTCAGCTCTGCACCGAACCGGTTTTTAAGTTTATTGAACAGAACCTTTTTCTGGCGTTCGTTCACCGCTTCGACCGCTTCTAGAATCTGCAGGTGATAATTGTTCTGCTCACCCATTTTCACAAGCGCCTGAACATCTTTCGGAAAGCACGATCCCCCGTAACCGGCCCCCGGGAAAATAAAAGGGTAACCAATGCGGCTGTCAGAGCCGATTCCCTGTCTTACCTGAGAAATGTCGACACCGAGCTTTTCGCAAAGATTGGCAATATCGTTCATGAAAGAGATTTTGGTTGCCAGCATGGCGTTGGCCGCATATTTGGTCATTTCGGCAGAAGCGATATCCATTATGAGAATAGGTTTGCCGGTTCTGACGAACGGTGAATAAAGCTCTTTCATCAATTCGCCGGTGCGCACGTCTTCACAGCCGATAACCACACGGTCAGGCTTCATGAAATCATCGATGGCGTTGCCCTCTTTGAGGAATTCAGGGTTGCTGACCACGTCAAAGGGAATATTTTCGCCGCGGCTGTCGAGCTCTGCCTGAATGGTTGCGCGCACCCTGGCGCCCGTGCCGACCGGAACCGTCGACTTGTCGACAATGATCTTGAATTCATTCATACACCTGCCAATGCCACTGGCAACGGCAAGAACATGCTGCAGATCGGCCGAACCATCTTCACCTGGCGGAGTGCCAACTGCAATAAAGAGCAGAAGCGACTTTTTTACAGCTTCTTCAAGATTAGTGGTGAACGAAAGTCTTTCTTCTTCGACATTTCTTTTAACCAGAGAATCAAGACCTGGTTCATATATCGGTATAATGCCATTTTTCAGGTCATTTATCTTTTTTTCGTTGGTATCGACGCAGACAACATCATTCCCAGATTCGGCGAAACAGGTGCCGGTAACCAGCCCGACGTAACCTGTTCCAATCATGGCTATCTTCAATTTTCTGCTTCCTTTCTCATCGACGGTTGAAATATGGTAAATTGAGAGTCATAATACCATCTGCCTCAAAAATTTAAAACCGCAAGAGTTAAACTCATAATAATGATCCGAATTCTCGACAGATACATATTCACTCAACTGATCGGGCCGTTTCTTTTTGGTTTTTTCCTTTTCGTGACCATCATCGCCATCGATCCTTTGATGTCGACTCTTCAGAGCATTGTTAACGAAAACATTCCGATGAGTGTCATGGGACGCTGGTTTCTCAACCGCCTGCCCCAGGACATGATTTTCACCTTCCCCATGTCAGTGTTGCTGGCAAACCTTCTCGTGTTCGGGCGCATGTCAAAAGATTCTGAAACAACCGCTCTAAGAGCCGGGGGCACCAATTTTTTCAGGATTCTCCTGCCGGTAATAATCTTTGCTCTGATGGTCACTCTCTTCAGTTTCGTATTCAACGAACTTGTCGTTCCAAGCGCAAACCAGGAAGCAAGAAACATTCGCAGGGTCGAAATAATGCGGCTTGTCGAGCCAGAAGCATCGGAGAACTCAGTCATGCGAACCTCAGACGGTGCTTTTGCCTATGCCCGCAAGGTCTACGAAAAGCGCGGAATCATGGAAAAGGTTCTGCTTGAATATTATGACGACAAAGGCGTGCTTGATAAGCGCATTTCTGCAGCCACTGCCGAATGGGATGGCTCAGCCTGGGTTCTCAAATCGGTAATCGAACAGTCTTATTCTGCAACAGACGGGCTGGCGGCGCCGGCAACCCGTCCGGAGCTAAGAATCACAACTATCGAAGAAAGCCCCGAAGATTTTGCCAGACAGAGCAAAAAGCCAAATGAAATGAGCTATTCTGAATTAAAGGGCAGAATTGAAGCCTATGAGCGCACTCAATTCATGGATACCACTGAAATGCGTGTCGGTCTGGCAATGAAAACCTCGCTGCCCTTCGCCAGTTTTTTCTTCGCCATAATCGGTGCCAGCTTCGGCCTCACCAACAGCCGCAGTGGCGCTTTTATCGGCTTCGGGGTTTCCATTCTCATTATTTTTATCTACTACGTCATGATGAGCCTGTTCACCGCTCTCGGCAAATCGGGCTTTTTGCCGCCGATGCTTGCAGCCTGGGCACAGAACATAATTTTCGCCTTTGTCGGCTTTTACATAGTGAAAAGAATCAACGATTGAAAATGCTTATAAAAAAAGTCTTTCTGATGGTCGGACTTGCAGTTCTGCTGCTGGTCAGTCCACTGCCGGCAGAGGTATTCAAGCCGATTCAGATTTTTTTCCCCGGCAACTTTCAGGGCCGCCTTTCAGAACTCACTCAAGATCTGCAGTTTCATAAATCCGAGGCATGGAAAATCCCTGATACAATCGATTCTTTCAGACGTGACCGGACAAAAACCTCTATTGTTTATGCAATCGGCAATGATTCAGATTTTTTTGCACCGCTGAGCTATTTCACTCAGGGTCGTCTCGAAAGAGATTTAACAGCAAGATGCAACCCGTCAGTAACAGCCGTCAGCGCAGCTGATATCGAGGCACTCGACACCACTCTGCTCGACCGGCATTTTCGACAGAGATTATTTACCAACCTCGATCCCAACGGCAAGACCCCGATGTTCAGACCCTTCATGCAACAGAAATTTGACGGCATCGACTTCTGGTTTTTCAATTTCATCGAGCCTGAATTGTGCAAAAACCTGCGATCGATGATATTTGGCACCGACACTGTCGATGACCCGGTCAGAGCCCTTAACCGGCTTGCCCCATGTTTAGGACCTGACAGTTTCAGCATTTCAACGGTTTACGGCGACTTTTCCATGTTTGAACGTCTGGTTGGCGAATTCAGGCGAAGGCCCGGAATTCACTTTCTGATTCAGGTGCCAATGCCAGGCCAGCAGACCGTTCTGTCAAATTACAACCCGACCCGCAACGAAAATGTTTTCATGATGACCCTTGCACCAGGAAACCAGTTTTTGCCGATGCTCAATATTATCCGCAAAACGCATGGTTTTCCGAGACTGACTTTGCGGATGCTGCCACTCGCAAAAACGGGTTCTGTCAACGCGCGGCACTGGCATCATGATGCCACTCAGGCATTGAAACCATCACTTTTTGAGACCCTCAGAGTCATACCAACCACCTCAGGTCCTTCGACCAGCCCTCGAAGATTTAACCCGCAGGCACACGCGCATGTTATCAGACTCAGCGCCAGCACAGACATTGCGATCACCCTTCCCCCGGATTTCGGACATTTGCCAGATAACATCGTCACAACGGCACAATTACTGACCTGCATGCCGAATGACAGGGTTCAGCGTTTCAGGCTTTCGGGCAGCGAGCTGCAGAACCTGGCTGAAATGCTTGTCAAACAGCACGGCGTATCTTCTCTGGCTTTTTCAGGCTGTGAATTTTCGGTTCTGGGCGGGCAACTTCGTGAAATGCTGGTTTCGGGCCAACCGGTCGCCGCCGAAAAAATTTATTCGGTGGCAACAACTGACACAACCATGCGCGATCACGTCATGAAAGGCTTTTTGAACGGTCGAACCATTGAAAGATATGACGGCAACTGTGTATGGAATTGCTGGAAAACCATTCTGAAAACAGTTAGAATATCTGACAGTAACCTTTTTGAGTAAAGGAAGTTTATGCCACAATCGCGCCGATTTTTTTCAACGCTGCTTATAATCATGGTATTCGGCGTTTTTGCTCCGCTTTTTGCCGATAACGCCTCATACACTCCCGACCCTGAAATTACCGCCAGAATTGCTTCTGATCCGGCAATAATAAAAAGCAAGCTGATTTCTTCGATGAATAAAATTCTCGAAAATCCGGCCACTCTGACCATCGAACTGACTCCTATCGATGATGAACATACAGCCCGAGGCCGTTTCAAAAAAATCGAGGTTTTCACATCGCGGGGCAGCGTCGACAATCTTACTCTGAATCGCGCTGATATAGACTTTGAGGATGTTCAGATCGACACCCGCAAACTGCTCGAAGAGGAAAAAATCGACCCGGTTTCGATGAGCAATATCAATATGGATGTCAGCATCCTCGAATCTGACCTCAATGCCTTTCTCGAAGCCAAAAGCAAGTCAATCAAGGTTGACCGGCCCCGCATAGAGCTGACACCTGGCAACATGAACCTTTCCGGTTCCACTAAATATGGGCTTGTAAAGGTTGAATTCTGGGCAGACGGACATCTCTCGATTAAATCCGGCAAAGAAATCTGGTTTCACGCCAAAAAGATGAAAGTTAACCGCATGACCATGCCGAGATCTTTTGTAGGCATGATCATAAAAAAAATCAACCCGGTGCTCGATCTCGAAAAATTCCCGTTTAAGCTCAACCTTGAAGCAATTGAGCTTAAAAAGGGCGAAATGCATTTTATCAGCTTCCGCACCGGCGAAAACACCGCAGCAAAATAACCTGATCTTTTGCAATTTGCTTTAAATTGAAGTAAAATGCTCAAGTTAAATTTACCATTGGAGGCAATATGAAGAAATTTCTCGTACTTCTTCTTGGTTTCTGTTTCGCAGTGCCGGCATTTGCAGGCACCGTAGGCGCTGTCAGCAATGAAGCATGGCTCGACCATGTTTCTCAGATGCAGTCGCTGCGTCAGCAGATCATGGCACTGGTTACCAAGAGCAACCCGACTGTCGAAGACAAGCAGAACCTCGATCTTCTCAATCTGACTTTCGCCGAAAAGAAAGCAGAATGGGAACAGTATCTTGAAGGCGTTGCCCAGGGCAAACAGACCGAAACCGAAGTCAAAAAGGCAGACGAACCGGCCAAGGTTGAAAAGGTTGAAGATAAAGCCTGCAAAAAACCATGGTCTCGCTACAACAAGCATAGCCGCAAGCACAAAAAGCATGGCAGACACGTCTGCAAAGCTGACTGCAGCAAGCACAAAAAATGTGATGAAGTTAAAAAGGCCTGCGAAAAAAAATGCGAAGAAATGTGCAAAGACGGTTGCAAGGGCTTCTGCAAAGATGAATGCAAG
>CAZFUG010000016.1:17930-35113 GCA_964522035.1 uncultured bacterium | reverse complement strand
GGCATCTTTCACTTTGGTGTCCCAGGTGATGTTGGGGTCAGATTCAAACTTGGCGCCTTCAGCGATTTCGCCGGCATCTTCTTTATAGATCAGAGAATGTTCCTGTTTTTCGTAATAAACGTCTTCAAGACAGTGGACAAGACTGCTGTCAGGGTCACCACCACGGAAGTTCGCCGGCATAACGTTTTTGCTTTCGCTCATACCAAGGGTCATATCGGCATTGTCAGGGATAGGTGCTGCTTCTGGAGCGGCGGCTGCATCGGCTGTGGTTTTTGCAGCATCAGCAGCGGGCTCTTCGGCGGTAATCATCACCGCAAAAGAAAAAAGGATTGCAACGACCATCAGAAACCCGGTAAGTTTTTTCATAGTTCCCTCCGATTTTTTGTTCCTCGACCATTTGTCTGGTCTATGGCAAAGCGCTGACCTAGTCGGCGGATTGTCTTTCTATTAGCAATACGAAGAAATAACACGCAACGTTTCAAAAAAATATGGTTAAAGAAAATTCGAACCGTGACGAAAGGGGCTGTGGATTTGTTTGCCTCCTTATTTTTCAGGCCGGTACACCTTTGGTTGCCGGTTCTTTTTTTTATCTGATAATTCATTATATGCCCATGCAAGCTATTAGTCCAAAATTTCTTTTTAGAGCTGTCCGCAGTTTCCACTTCTTGACTTGAGCGGCTATATAAAGTAGTATTTCGCAGCTTCAGCATCTTAAGGAGTCACATGAAAGCACTTAGAAAAGCTGTTATCTCAGGCACCGGAATCAGCCTGCCAGATAAGGTCGTAACCAACTTCGACCTCGAAAAAATTGTTGAAACCTCAGATGAATGGATTTTCACCCGCACCGGCATCAAAGAACGTCGTCAGATTCCAGATGGCCAGACGCTCCTTGAGCTGTCGATTCCCGCCTGTCGCCAGGCCATAGCAAACGCCGGGCTGAAACCTGAAGATATAGACCTGATCATTTACGCAACCTTTACCCCTGATTATCAGGTCCCCGCAACAGCCTGTCTGCTGCAGGACAAACTTGGCTGCACCAAGGCCGGCGCTTTTGATCTGCAGGCTGCCTGCACCGGTTTTGTCTACGCTTCTTCGGTTGCCTGCCAGTTTATTGCTACCGGTGTTTTCAACCATGTTCTGGTAGTTGGCGGCGATGTTACCACCCGTATTCTCGACTTTACCGACCGCAACTCATGCGTGCTCTTCGGCGATGGCGTCGGCGCCACCGTTTATTCGCCCGCCAAAGGCGACGAAGGCGCGTTTGATTTTCTGCTCGGCTCGATCGGCAGCGGTGGCGAATACATCATGATCCCGAATGGCGGTTCAGCAAAAAGACCGACCGTCGAAGCCATTCAGAACCGTGAACATTATCTCGTCATCAATGGCAAGGAAGTTTTCAAATTTTCGACCAAGATTATCGGCGATATAATTGAAGAATGCCTGCAGCGAAACAATATCACCCTTGATGACGTGGCTCTGATTGTGCCGCATCAGGCCAATATCCGCATTCTTGAATCGGCCGCCAAGCGTTTCAACTGCCCGCTTGAAAAGTTCTATTTCAATATTCAGCGCTATGGCAATACAGTTGCGGCGTCTATTCCGCTGGCACTGCATGAAGCGCTGCAGGAAGGGCGCATAAAACAGGGCGATCTGATCCTGTTTGTCGGCTTCGGCGGCGGTCTTACCTATGGCACCATGGCTGTAAGATGGGGCGGCTATACGACCCCGACCGTCTGATAAAAAGCTGTTACAAAACAGGCCCGACCAGTATGATGGTCGGGCCTGTTTCTTTTAAAGCGTCAAGCCAAACGGCTGAATGGCTTTTTCGAGAACCCCGTGCAGATGGCCAATCAGAATGCCATAATTGGTAATTGGCACCCCAGCCGCGTTGCACGCTTCGATGCGGGCAAGAATCTCACGGCGGTTGGTCATACAGCCGCCACACTGAACGACCAGATCATAATTTTTAAGATCATCAGGGAAACTTACCCCCTGACAGAAAGAGAACTGCAGGCTTTCGCCATACTTCTGGCGCAGCCATTTCGGCAGTTTAACCCGACCGATGTCGTCTTCCATCTGGTGGTGCGTGCATGATTCGGCGATCAGAATCCGGGCTCCGGCCCCTTTTTTCTGCAGAGCTTTTACACCATCGACATAGACCTTGAGATCACCTTTGTAGCGTGCAAAAAGCACAGAAAAACTGGTAAATGAAACGCCTTCGGGCACGTCTGCGGCAATTTTGAAAAACACCTGAGAATCTGTAACAACCAGAACCGGCGGTTCTTTTAAAGCTGCAATGGCCGCCTTAAGTTCTGTTTCTTTGACAACCAGAGTTATGGCATCGGCATCGAGAAGATCTCTGAGTGTCTGCACCTGAGGTAGAATCAGGCGCCCCTTCGGGGCAGAAATATCGATAGGAGTTACAAGAATAACCACCTGGCGCCGTTTGATCAGATCACCGACAATTATGCCGGAATCGAAGCCGTTAAGGCCTTCCTGCATTCTTTCCATTCGCAGTTTCTGCAGACCTTCGCCCGTTATGGTGCTCACAGCAATAAGGCCAGAACCTGCTATGGCAGTTACTTCATTACGAAGTGTCTGCGATATCTGCCTGGTTTCGCACTTGTTGACGATTACAAGAAACGGAATCTTCTGCTTCCTGAGCATCGCGAGCATTTCCTTTTCAGATTCATGCAGATGCTCATCCGGTTCAAGAACGAACAGCGCCAGGTCTGTTTTTTTCATAACTTTGAGACTGGCTTCAACTCTTAGCTTGCCAAGCTCTCCAACGTCATCGAGACCGGCAGTATCGATAAGCACAACCGGGCCAAACGGAAGCAGTTCGATGTTTTTATAAACCGGGTCGGCAGTAGTGCCGGCCGTAGCAGAAACCAGGGCGATTTCCTGATCGGTAAGGGCATTGATCAGAGAAGATTTGCCGACGTTGCGGCGACCGAAAATAGCAATATGCGGTCTGATACCACGGGGTGTTGCCTGCATTGCTTAACCCAACTTTTCAATTTCTGGCAGATAAAAACTCTTGATGTTCCGGATGATTATACCACACTCCATCCTGTTTGTGATTTTTCACACAATCAATCAGAAAAAATCAGGAAAATCAGGAAAAATAATAAACAAACTGTTTTTCAGGCAAATATTTGCCTGCGCATGCTGCCAGACAATGCTTTAATTTTGCTGGGTAAAGAGAGTTTCAGTGGGCAAGCCAGCTGAAAAGGCGCATAAGAGAAGATGATTTCAGGCACAGGCGGGTGAGCAGCCAGGTCAGCAGCAAAGACAGGGGCGTAAGCGCAACCAGCATCAATGGGTCATCGACCCTGCGAAAATAAAGCAATAGAATGCTGAAACCGAAAATAAACCACTGAACGAAGTAAATCAGGGTTATATGACGACTCCAGAATACCAGGCGGTGCAAAAGCGCTTTAAGCTGTGCAAAACCTGAAAGCAGGGAAAAAAGTGCCGTCCAGATGGCGGTAAAGGCGACAATCAGCAATGTGCCGCCGGGGTACATTCTATAGTAATCACCAAACTGGCTCATGCCGTATTTCCAGACAAAAAGTGCACCAGCAGTGCCGCTCAGTAGAGAGATACGAAAAAGCAGGCCGGCCAGGTGCGCCTCTTTCCCGCCATCTTTGAGAAAACGGCCGATCAGCAGCCCGAAAATTGGAAAAACCAGCCACGGGAAAACAGGAAAAGCGGTATCAGTCGGCACCCCTTCGGCAAATTGCCGACCCCATAGCGGCTGCAACAGGTAAAAGAATGCCCCGAGATCCTCGCCTCTGCCCCAGAGATAAGGCGCGGCAAAAATCACCGCGGCTCCGGCCAGAAGCCATTGCCATGATTTTTTCAGCGCCAGACTCAGAACTGCAATGATCATGCAGGCGGCTCCGGCAAAGCCGAGAATGTCGACATTATAGAAAATGCGCCAGTAGACTTCGCCACGGCTAACCTGCAGCATCGTGTACATACGCTCGAATTCTTCCGGAGCAAAAATTGAAAGCAGAAAAAACGGAATGACCATTCTGACAACATTGAGAAGAAGACCGAGCAGAAAAAGCTTCACCCCGCGATAGAACAATATGCCGGGCCGTTTTTCGCCGGGAAAAATCATAAAAACACCCATCAGAAACATAAAAACGGGCGCTGCCGGAGCGGTGCCGCAGAAATCGTTCATGAAGCGGCCAATCGGAGTGGCTGCAGCTTCGGATGAGCCAAACATCAGCGCAACGTGTGAAATGATCATGAAAATTACCGCCAGACCGCGAACATGATCAAAAGCGGCTATTCGCAGCTCTTCTCCTGAGTTCGCCTGAGAAATCGCCGCATCCTGAACCGTTTTAACAGAATTGCCGGAGTTCATGCTTCGTTCCCGGCGGCGGCAGAATTTTTCACAAAATCCTTCAATTCTCTGATTACCTGCGCCAGAACCTCATTTTCCGGCAACCTGCCCGCAAGCCGGTCAACGATGTTTCGTTCGTGAATGCGCCTGAGAGCTGGTTGATAGTTAAGGTCATAGATCCAGCAAAGCTGCAGCAGACAAAAATCGGCCTGTGACTTTACGTCAAGATAGCTTGCCTGGCGACGATGGCGCAGATCCTGAAGAATAACCGAGTCCGGCGAAAAATCCCGTGGCATATTCCACATTATGCCGGGATTATCCTTCAGGTTGTCCTTGTCAAAGGCGCTGTTAACGACATGGTAGATATCAAGTTTGTCGGCATCGCGCACCAGATTGACAAACCTTTTCAGATCTTCCGACAGGTCAGCCGGCAGACTGTGAACATTGTGCAGCCGAACTGATTCAAGAATGATCGTTTTTTCGTCATTGCCCGACTGGTTGAGCCAGTCGGAATCACGCAGTATCTGAAAGCCAAGACAGCCATGATTAACCGATTTAGGGTCATAATAAGTCTGGTATTTCTGATATTGCAGGAACCTGCCAACATCATGAAAAAGACCGGTGGTTTCTGCCAGAATCACCTCTGATTCAGTCCAGCCAAGATCGGTTGCAATTCCCCGGGCTTCATCTGCAACCCGCAGAGAGTGCTGCAGTTTGAGCTCCATCATCGGGTGCAGTTTTGCATCGACATCACGAAAGGTGTCGACGTAGGTATTGAAACGCTCCCTTAATCTGGCAAACTCCTGGCGGGTCATCTTTTTCCACCATCAATTCGAGAAAGAGCTGTCGGTAAACACCTGAGTCAGACCGCCGGCCGCCAGTTTGAAAATCTGAAAATCACACCAGCCGGTTTCCGGGTAGTTCCAGATTCCCCAGAAATAGAGAGAACCGTTTACCTTGAAAGCGGAATAAAGCGCGTAATTTGGCAGCACTTTGCAGCTGCCATCAGGCAGGAATACGGCAGTAAAATCTTCGTCGTATTCATCACTGACCCTGAAACCGCCTCTGACGAATCTGGCCTTTTCAAACCCGGCTTCTGACAGGCCGGTAATTTTCTTTATTTTCAGGTGCTCTGCGATAAATTTTTCAAGTTCTGCGCCGTTAAGATTCTGGGTCGCCGCATTTGAAGATGTCACCGGAATAAAGTTTTTGTCTGCGGCAAAAAACTGCTTCAATCTTGATTCAGCTTCGGAAAACTCAGTGTCGGCAAGTGGCACGACCTGCACTGCCGGTGCTTTTTCTGCAGCAACAAGCAAAGACGGCTGGTTTTCTTCACCAGAAATTTCTGGAACTTTGAAGCAGAAAGCACTGTTCATCATTTCGAAATAGAATTCACTGATTTCGACCGGTATGGTTGCGGTAGCAGTAAGCATAATGGCCTGCATACCTTTTTTTATCAGGCTTTTTTCCTGGTAAAAAACCGCCATATTTTCAAAGTCGTCGTTTTCAAGGTAGTTGCTGACCGGCGGTTCTTCCTGATTTATTTCTCCTGAAAAATAGCGAGGGTTAACCACACCATTGATCGAGAAAAAAATACCCTTTTCAGGTTCAAGCTGCCATTTTCCCGGGTCATGATACACCATCTCATGACTCTCAAGATCCTGGTTTTCTGGAACGGGAGAGAACTCGATATCGGCCTCAGTCATGGCAAAAGCCATCTGAAAGCCGGAGAATAAAACAAATATTGAAAATACGGCCAGCAACCTGATCATAACAAGCTCCTGAATTTCGCTCAGAAGCTTTATAGCACTTCATTGCCAATCAGACAACAGAATTCTGCCATCGACTGGCAATCGCCTCAAAAAGTTTTTATTTTTTATGAGGTCTCAGTCGACTGGCCTGTTTAATAAACCCTCGACAAAAAACATTGCGAAGTGTCAGAGGCTGTTTAGCCTTGCAAAATCTAGAGTGGCGAAGTGATCTTCAAGCGTTTCGGCGCGCCTGATTTCAATTACGGTGCCGTCACAGCGGCGCAGAAGTTCTGCAGATCGCAACTGTCCGTTGTAATTAAACCCCATCGCATGCCCATGTGCGCCGGTAGTATGAATAACCACCAGATCGCCAGGTTCAAGCTCAGGCAGCATGCGTTCAACGGCAAATTTGTCATTATTTTCGCACAATGAGCCGGTCACGTCGTATTTTCGATCGTGCGGCCGGTTTTCTTTACCGGGTACGGTAATGTGATGATAAGCGCCGTACATACCAGGTCGCATCAGATTGGCCATGCTGGCATCGAGCCCGGCGTAATCGCGATAGATTTGTTTCAGATGCCGTACCCGCGCTACCAGCCAGCCATAAGGGCCAGTAATCATCCGACCGTTTTCCATGACGATTTTCAGAGGGGAAAGGCCATTCGCCGCTATCAGCCTGTCGTATTCGCTTTTTATGCCCTGCGAAACTTTCTCAAGGTCGAGTTCTTCTTCTTCCGGGCGATAGGGAACTCCGTAGCCGCCGCCAAGATCGACAAACTCGATTCTAATTCCGGTCTTCTGACTGATCTCAACGACCAGCTCAAAGACAATACGTGCAGTTTCAATGTGATATTCTTCGTTAAGCTCGTTCGACGCTACCATCGTATGCAGTCCGAAGCGTTTTGCACCTTTCGCTCTGGCAATTCTAAAGGCTTCGATGGTCTGCGGGCGTGTCAGACCATATTTTGCTTCTTCCGGGTTGCCGATAATGACGTTTCCATCCTTCAGCGGGCCCGGGTTGTATCTGAAACTGATAATTTCAGGCATTCCGGCCACCTTTTCGAGAAAGTCGATGTGACTTATATCATCAAGGTTGATTATGGCTGAAAGTTTTCTTGCAGCAATAAATTCTTCAGCTGGCGTGTTGTTCGAAGAGAACATGATGTTTTCGCCGGTTATACCGGCCTTTTCAGCAAGAACCAGCTCAGCTAGAGAGCTGCAGTCAGCCCCCATACCGCACTCATTAAGAATTTTGAGAATGAAAGGATTCGGAAGTGCCTTGACGGCAAAATAGTTCATAAAGCCAGGCATCCAGCCAAAAACACGATTCAAGCGGGCGGCATTCTGCCTTATCATGGTCTCATCGTAAATATGAAAAGGAGTGGCATGCTTCTGAGTCAGCTCAACAAGCTGAGTGTGAGACAATGGAAAATTATACTGCATGTGTTTCTCCGTGATTTTTCAGGCCTGCGCCGGCACTGCTTCAAAAAACACACGGTGCAGCTCCCGAACACATGACTCAGCCTGTGTATCGTCGACAATGAAGCTGATGTTAACTTTTGAAGCGCCCTGAGAGATCATCTGAACATTGATACCCTTTGCATTCAGGACTTTAAATGTCTTTTCAAGTATTTCTGAAGAGTGTCTGACATTGCCTACCATGGTAATGATGGTTTTGCCTGTTTTGATTCCGACGTTGGCAATTTTTTCAAGCTCCCGCTTCAGGCCGTCGAGCTGACCATTGCGACTGTCGAGAGTCAAAGAAATACTGACTTCGCTGGTAGCAAGCATGTCGACCGAGATTCTCTGCTCGTCAAAAATCTGAAACACCCTTGCGAGAAAGCCATATTGCCCAAGCATTCGGGTTGAAACGATATCGACAAGCGTAACATTCTTTTTAAGAGTCAGAACGCGAAGCAACTCATCCTTGTCATCAAAGTGGCTTAAAATAAGGGTGCCAGGGTGAGATGGATTATACGAATTTTTTACTCTGAAAGGAATATTTCTGGACATGGCAGGCAGCATCGAGCGCGGATGCAGGACTTTTGCCCCGAAATAAGCCAGTTCACTGGCCTCTTCGAACGAAATATTCTTAACCGGCTGCGCAACCGGAACAACCCGCGGGTCAGTGGTAAGAATGCCGTCAACGTCTTTCCAGACCATGATTTCTTTGGCCTTGAGTGCCGCGCCAAGCACTGAAGCTGTCAGATCGCTGCCGCCGCGGCCAAGCGTGGTAATGGCGCCATTCCGGTCTTTGGCAATAAACCCCGTGACAATGGGCGTATACGCGTAGTCTGATTGCAGTGCTGAAAACGCTTCACCGATTGTGTTATAGCTCTCATCGAGCAGTTCGGCATTGGTAAAATCTGAGTTGCTGACGAAACCGATATCGAAAGCATCGAAAAATCTTGCATTGATGCCAGACCTGGTGAGATGAGCAGCGATGATTCTCACCGACAGCCGTTCACCAAAAGATACGAGATAGTCTTTCGTGCGTGGCGATACTTCGCGGATCAGGGAAATTCCTTCGAGAAGTTTCTGCAGTTCATCTAGCAGGCTGCGAATCTCTGCGGTTGCGATCTGCAGGTCTGCGGCAACCGAGTAATGCAGATTACGAATTTCTTCGATACAGACCTGACCATTCACCGCCTTTTCAGCGGCCGCAAGAAGATTGTCGGTGGTTTTACCCATGGCGGAGGCGACAATTACCGGTCGTTCGGCCAGAAACATTTTTATAATGTCGGTAACATGTCTGATTCTTTCAGCGTTGGCGACTGAGCTGCCACCAAATTTCATGACTATCATGCAAAAACCTCGTGATGAAGATTGAACGACCAGTGAGCGAAAAAGTTTAAACGTTGCTGCGGCAAAACACAAGCCTGAGAAAAGAGAAACCGGGTGATACATCGATGCCTTGCGTCATCGAGTATCACCCGGTCGATCAGACAATCAGATCAGCGGATGTTGATTTTGCCCATGAACGGAATGGCGTTGGCGGCGGTTACAACCACCATTGCTTCACCATTGGCCGGAACAGAGCTCAGGTTGACATCGACGGAACCGTCGGCGTCAACGAAAGCGGCGCCCAGCAGAGTGTCATTGGCGCTGATACCAACATAAGAACCGGCGGGAGCGTTAACTTTCACCGAAGTGGTTCTGGCGTTGATTTCGTTGTCGAAGCTTACTCTCATGGCTTTCGGCTGACCCATAAAGGTTTTCAGCGAGGGGTCGCCCATGAGGTGGTAGATTTCCCAGTAGTACTGCTTGCGGCTTGAATTCGACTGTTCAACGGCCAGGTTGCCGGCCATCATGAAACCGGCGTTAGAGGTGCCGTTGCCTTCGAACATGGCTTCGAAAGCGCCGGGGCCGGTTTTTTCCTTGAGCGGAGGAACGCCGTCATTGTTGGGTTTTACGATGGCATGCAGACCAACGCCCCACCAGAAATCTTCATCCCAGTAGGTGTTGTTTGAGCCGCCAACATAACCGATAGCGCCGGCATCTTTTGCTCTGAGCCATGCTTCGCCGAAGCACTGGGCCAGTTCGAATTTGTTGGTGATGCAGCAGTTACCGATAACGAAGGGATATTTGCCCTTGTTGCCGAGGTTCATGATGTTGCTGATGCTGAAGCTCGGATCAGCCCATGAAGTCGGAGAACCGTGAGCGGTGTAGTTAACGTAGCAGGCGCCCTTGGCCACGTCAGCAACGATATTAGCTTCGTTCTGGTGTGAACCGGCTGACAGGTAGGTGGCTACATTTCTGAAACCCTTTTCAGTGTTGATGTAGTATTTTTTGGCATAGTTGATATGGGGCCAGCCGTGGCTTCTTGCCCAGCTGCCATCCCAGCCGGCGACGAGAACTACGTCGTCAAGGAAGGAAGGATCGGCAAACTGGAATTTTTCGTATTCGAGGGTTTTGTCGAGCTGGGGCTGCAGCTGGCTGAGGTCGCTGGCTGAGAAGCGGCCAGTGAGAATGTCGGGCAGGAAATCGCCGGGGGTTACGGCTGAATAATAGAGGTCAGTGATGTGAGTATTGGTCTGGCCTTTGAAAGCCGGAATCTTTTCATTGTCGCCAACGAAGAGCACATAACTCGGAGCCGGCATATCGGCAGTCGGTTTATTGTAAAGATTGTGGATATATTCTTTCAGGGCGGCGGTAAAAGCAGCGCCAGTGCCGAACTGGTCAGCATAAACGACCTGAACTTTGAAACCCTTCTGGGTTTTCCAGGCGACGAATGGGGCAAGAGCATCTTTGAAAGCCGGATCAGCAACGATCAGGTAGCTCTGAACGGCATTTCTTTCGCCAAAGCGCAGGGCTTCGGGAACTACGACGAGTGATTCCATCCAGCTGAAAGCCGGTGACCAGAGGTTTTCATGTTCGGCTCTGGTTTTGCTCATGTCGGCGTTTTCCATGACCACTTCAAATTCGATGTTGTTATAAACAACGATTTTATTTTCGATCGGGTTGTATTTAACCGGAGCGATGGTCAGGTGGGCAAGGCGCATGTGGCGCATTACACCGATGTCTTTGATGCAAGTCAGCTGCTGGCCATGGAAGCCTTTGAAAACATAAGCAGACTGTTCATAAATGAAAGGAACTTCTGAACCATCTTTGGGGGCAGAAGGCTGTCTCGGGAAAATGCGGGTAGAAACGCCATAGTCAGCCAGGTTGTATTCCTGGGTGTCATAGCTTTTCACTTCGATTCTGAAGTTGGCGCCAAAAGGAATCTGGATCAGTTTGGTGATAACCGGGAGCTGGGGAGCGCCGTATTCGCCGCCGAAGAAGAATTCGGGTGAATACATGACGGTGAAGCTTCCCTTGGGGGTTTCTGCATCATAAAAATGCAGTTTGTCGAGTGAGCAGCTCATGCGCATGGTTATTTCGCCCTGGCCACCCATCTTATGGGAAATTACTTTGAGCCCGCTGCCTTTGGCATCTTTGAGCTCGAGTTCACCAGCAAAAACAACACCGGTCAACATTACCATCATTACAAAAAATACAAAAAACTTCTTCACTACCTGTCCCCTTTCAGCATACTACATTCTGCCAGGAGTAAAACCTCCGGGCCATACATGATTGCCCTGTCGGTACAATCGTGAAAACCAATACGGTACAGCGCACCAGAAAAAGTGGGTGTGATTACAGTATGGATTTTCTCTCAGCATCTCAGTTTATAGAAATTCAGCAACATTGTCAACGCACCGAAATGGATTTTTTTATTTTTTACCTCGTGCGACCTGCTGGTCAGCCAGACGTACAATTTTGTTGCAAAAAATATACAAACGCAATTATTTGGTGCAAAATAGCTGCTTTTTTTGTGTTGAGGAGCAACGATGCCGGAATTTATCATGGAAAAAAACAGAATATTCAGTTATACTTTAAATCAGAATCTCATTTTCAGATTCTTCCAGATTTCCGCTCAAACCGCTACGCTTGCAGTCTGAACTTTCTTCAGGAACAGGCCTAATGATTCCATTACCAGTATTACAAAACATAGCATTTCTTCTGGCTGCCGCAGCAATTTTCGACCTTACCGTCCATAAACTGCACAGTAAGCCACACTGGAGATGGCAGATTTTCATCGGCCTTATTCTCGGTTTTATAGGCGTCGGAGTAATGCTCACCCCCTGGACCCTTGAATCAGGAATCGTTTTCGACACCAGATCCGTGCTGATTTCGGTGGTCGGGTTGTTTTTCGGTACAATTGCCCTGACCATGACCATGCTGATCCCAGTTCTCTGCGGGGGGCTTCAGGGCGGCCGTGGGGCGGCGACCGGGGTTTAGGTGGTCTGCGCGGCGGGTCGCGTCGGCCTGGCATGGCGCTACTGGCGCAAAGCCCGCCTTGCAAGCATCTCCACACTTGAACTCTATCTGATGGGAATAGTTGTACATGCGGTCATGCTGCTTCTCATGCTCACTTTGCCCAATAATGCCGGCTGGAAAATTTTGACAAGCATCACAGTTCCAGTCCTAATTGTTTACCCTCTTGGCACCGCCGTTTTCGGCATTCTTTTACGGGAAAGACTCGAAAGACTTCAGAGTGCTACCGCTATTGCAGAAAGCCGCGAAACACTCAGCAAGATTCTCAACACGGTTCCTCAGGGGATTTTCTGGAAAGACATAAACGGCCGTTACCTTGGCTGCAACCAGATTTTTGCCCGCTCTGCCGGATTGCGAAAACCCGATGAAATAATCGGAAAAACCGACCGCGAGCTTCCCTGGCCGGAGGGCTATTCAGAAAATTACACAGCAATCGATCACCAGGTGTTGATTTCCGGGCAACCAAAACTACAATACACCGAAACATTGCACCAGGCTGATGGGCAACAGATTACAACCGTCACCAGCAAAGTGCCGCTGGTAAATCAGAATGGTGAAATTTTCGGAATTCTTGGCGTTTTTGGCGACATAACCGAGCTGAAGAAGGCTGAAGCCGAACAGATAAAACTCAGAGAACAGTTGTATCAGGCAACAAAAATGGAGTCGATAGGTCGTCTTGCCGGGGGCGTCGCTCACGATTTCAACAATATGCTCGGCGTAATCCTCGGGTTTACCGAAATGTCGATGCAGCTTCTCGACCCGTCTAATCCTGTTTACAAACATCTTCAGGAAGTCTACAAGGCGGCGGAAAGGTCGTCAGAGTTAACAAGACAGCTTCTGGCTTTTGCAAGAAAGCAGGCAGTCACTCCCGAACTTCTCGATATCAATAAAACCATCACAGGCATGTTGAATATGCTTGTCAGACTTATCGGAGAACATATCAAACTTGTCTGGGAGCCCGGCGAAAATCTGGGCGCCATAAAAATAGACCCATCACAGCTCGATCAGATTCTTGCCAACCTTTGCGTCAATGCGCGCGATGCAATTGGCAAAAACGGTCAGATAAACATCGCCACCCAGGCTGTTCAAATCGATGAGACCTTCTGCAGCAATGTATGCGAAGCATACCCCGGTAATTTCATCGCGTTGTCAGTTACCGACGATGGCTGCGGCATAGACGAAACAACAATGTCTCAGCTCTTTGAACCATTTTTCACGACCAAGGAGTTCGGTTCCGGCACCGGGCTGGGCTTAGCGACAGTATACGGCATTGTCAAGCAGAACCATGGTTTTATCAAGGTTAACAGTCTTCCTGGTAAAGGCACCTCTTTTAAAATTTTTCTGCCGGACCATGGTTCGACGGATCTTGAAGAGTCAACCACCCGGACAAATCAGAAAAAGACTTCCAGACATGAAACAATTATGATCGTAGAAGACGAAGAAGCAATTCTGACAATTACATCGATGATGCTGGAATCGGCGGGCTATCGCGTAATACCGTCATCATCGCCACTGGAAGCAATAAAAGCTGCCAGGAACTCTAAATCCAGGGTCGATTTATTATTATCAGATGTGGTTATGCCCGGAATGAACGGCAAAGAACTGGCAGAAAAGCTCAAAGATCTGCTGCCCGACCTCAAATGCCTTTTCATGTCTGGTTATACCGCTGACGTAATTTCGACTCAGAATATTGGTGAAGGCTGCCTGAATTTTCTTGCCAAGCCATTCAACAGCGAAGAACTGACCAGAAAAGTCAGAGAAGTTCTGGATAAGCCGAAACAGTCAGGCTGCTGTTGAGTAACATGCAAAGAAAAGACTTTTTCAGAGCCTTTTTTAACGACCTGCTGAATGGCGTCGATATCGCATTTGGCGAAGAACTTTCAGCCTTCGCCGAAAAATTTCCTGAACTGATAAGGCCACCGGGAGCAGGCAATGAGCAGGAATTTCTCGAAACCTGTTCAAAGTGCGGCAACTGCATCAGAGCCTGTCCTTACTTCGCGCTAAGGCCGGTGCTGATGGCAAATGAATTTGACCGGGGTACCCCGGCCCTTAGAATCGGTGAAGCCTTCTGCCGATTCTGTCATGAGTTTCCATGCGTTGCCGCCTGCCCCACCGGTGCCTTGTCGCAGAAGCAGCAAAGCCGCCTGCATAAAATCGGCTGTGCTGAAGTTATCGCCGGCAACTGTATTCGCAAAGACGGAACCGACTGCCGGGCCTGCTTTGATAAATGCGAAGAAATCGGCAGCTGCGCGATAAAACTCGTTACGTCAGCTCAGAACGATGCTGAATGCAGCTTTCCGGAGATAATCAACAGTAAATGCAGCGGCTGCGGAGCCTGCCTGACCGTCTGCCCAGCCTACCCTGACCCGGCAATAAGCCTCAAACCTTGACCGTAGAAGTTTTGTGCTTCTGCCCCAGCATCACGTAATGGGCAGCCGATTCAGCGATTCTGGTTTTCCATTCTTCAGAGACCTGTCCCTTGATCTTGGCCGGTACACCGGCAACCAGCGATCCGGCCGGAATCACTTCATTTTCTCTGACAACGCTGCCGGCCGCAAGAATACTGCCCGCACCAATCACGGCACCGGAAAGAACGATGGCGCCCATGCCAATCAGGCAGTTATCGCCAATTTCGCAGGCATGAATCACGGCACGATGACCGATGGTGACATTTTTGCCGATTCTGACCGAGCCAGATCCAGGTGTTCCGTCTGAACGGTCGACATGCACCACCGATGAATCCTGAACATTTGTATTATCCCCGATAACAACATGGTTTATATCGGCTCTGATGACAGTTCCGTACCAGATGTTAACATTATCGCCAAGAACGATATCGCCGACAAGTTCGGCACTGCCGGCCACGAAACACGACTCCGGCACCGCCGGCGCTTTTCCACAATAACTGATCTGCATAATTCCTCCTGAAGCGCCTGCAATTTAGCCATAAAAACAGATTTTTGCAAGCCACTGCCGCAAAAAAACTCCGAAACCGGCCAGCGACACGCAGCTGCAGAAAACTTCAAATTGTGCTATAATCATTGCACTGTGAATGAATTGCAGTTTTTTGTCGATAGGTTAGTTGAAATATGGAATCAGCAAACTTCTGGACAAAAAAGAAGGGCCAGGAACTCTTCGAACAGGCTCTGCAATTCGACGCTGACGGCAAAGTCGCCGAGGCAGTCGAAGCCTACCAGAAATCGCTCGAAGAGTGTCCGCGCAATGCTCAGGCTCATTACAACCTTGGTGTCGCTCTCGCCACCGATGGTAAGATAAGTCAAGCGCTGCGATCATGGCAAAGGGCCCTGTGGCTTGAGCCCGCTTTCAGGCTAGAACTCATCAAGGCGTTCGATATCGCCGACGAATTGGCCGAAGAAGTGATTTGCGACCACGAAGAATTTGCCCCGGAAATGGCTAAGGCAGCCTGATTTCAAACAGGCTGATTTAAAAGGAGCGACAAAATGACTTACTGCTGGGAAGTTTATAACAACTCAAAATGTGACACCTGCAAACACTACCTTGCTTTTCAGAATGGCACCCTCAATATCGAAGAAGTGAAAGACATCGTTGTCGTAGACGACGACAAGTAAGTTCAGGCGCCAAGATTCACACCAGCCGCTCAACGGCAGCGGCCCAGGTCAGAAAAAAATAAAACCGGTTAAGCAGAATTGAAACTGTTTAACCGGCTGTTTTGGTGTTCACACAATTTGCCAGCACCAGTGGCCGGGCATTGGCCGCAGGTTACTGACGACGCAGTCTCCAGGGCCGGAAAATGCGGTCAAACATCGAAAACTTTGCCGCATGCTTTTCGACACTTTCGCGTGCCGGCGGCTCCCAAGGCTTAACCTCTTTGGTCGGGCCGGCGAGAAGCAGCACGGTCTGGCGCTCGGCGGCAATTCTTGCGGCCTGTTCATTAAACACGCGTTCCATGGTGCTCAACTTGCTTTCCATGGCTTCCATTTTGCGGGCCATATTCTTCAGCAGCGCCTGATTGGCGGCAAGCACCTGGCCGATATCGATGGCGACGTCGCAGGCAACCGCCCCTGAAACGGCTTCCGACAGATGATTCTGGTCGTTTCCATTGCAGGCGTTTTCGTTATCTTTTTCATTCAGGTTTATTTCAACTCTCATGCGCGACTCCTGTCAGGCGGCAGACTTCAAATTTTCTATCGGCAGATGACGAACTTTTTCTGACCTTGGTTTCTTTATTGTTTGCAGAAGAAATATTGTGATATATTTTCTGCATGGATGGACTCAAAATACCAATTTTTCTTCTGATCGTCGTTCTCGCACTCGGACTGTTCCTGTTCAACCCCTTCTCAGGGAAACAGCCACCGGGCCGTGTCAGGCCGTCCTCGACCCAGACCGGGCCGGGCGCCGAAACCGCTGCCAGTGCTGACAGCGCCGCAGCAGTGAAAGCTGCAAAAGAACCATTCGAAAAGGGCAATTTTGACAAGGTCCTCGAACTTCTGCAGCCGCATCGTGACGTGGCAGATTTTGATCTGCAGCGCATGCTGGCCTACTCATTCGCCGGGGTAAAACAGTTTGACGCCGCCATCCTGGCATTCGAAAAAACTCTTGAAACTCGTAAAATCCCGGAAAATGCCTATTCTCTTGCCTATCTTTACGAGATCACCGGCCGCATCAACGTCGCAAGAATCCTTTACGAACAGCTCCTGGGCGCCGAACTGCTGCCAAAAATGCGCCGCGCAGTCTATGAAGGACTCGCCAGAACCACCGCCTACGAAAACGACACCAGGCTCGCGCTCAAATACAATACAGAACTGGTAAAGAACTACCCCGATTCACCAGAGGGCGTGGTTGCTCTGATCAAGCTTCTGAAAAATTCCGGGCAGCTGAAAGGTCTCGAAAGCCTGGTCGCCCTTGGCGAAAAACATCACAGCCGCAACTTCGAATACAATTTCTGGCTGGCGGTGCTTTATTACGATGCCGGCAAATTCGATGATGCCATGAAACATTTTAAACGCTGCATCGAAATTGCTCCCGACAACTCAACACCCTATTTTTACACCTATCACATTCTGAAACGGCAGAAAAACATCGAACAGGCACTCGCCGACCTCGAAAAATACCATAAGCTCAACCCGCTGCTGCCACATATCTTTTTCGAAGCTTCTATCGATGCCAAAAAAGAGAATCGCCTCGATCTGGCCTACAAATTTTTCAGATCGGCCGTCACCATGGACCGCACTCTGCTCGGCCGCGACGATAAAGGCACCATGCATGCCGTCGAACGC
>CAZFUG010000016.1:3414-17920 GCA_964522035.1 uncultured bacterium | reverse complement strand
TCAGAGCTCGACAAAAAATTTCTGCAGACTTTCGTTAACTATATCAACGGTGATTACAAGATCGCACGCGAACAGGTTGCCCACCTGACCGGTGAAATCAAGGGAACCGCTTACGAAGACGATGGGCGTCGCATCATGCGTGAATGCGACCTGCTCGCCGCCCAGGATGCCAGCTATGCGGCACAGGTCGCCGGCCTGCAACAGCAGCAGAAGCAGCTCGAGAACCTTGCCAGACTCGAAACGGTCGTTTCTACGCCTGGCCTCGACCCGGACACACCCGCCGACAAGCTCAAAAGGCAGGCAATGCAGAACCCGAATGATCTGCGCCTGCAATACACTGCAGGCCTTGAACTCGCCCGCATGGGGCATCTCGATGCCGCCAAAACCTTTATCGGTAATGCGATCAGACTCAACCCGAATCTGGTCGAGCCCAACTATTCAATGGCACGGGTTCTGATGTTTGAAGAAAATATGCCGGAAGCGCGCAATTTCATCGATCAGGCGCTGAAAGTAAATCCGAACAACAGCCTGACCCTGTCGATGTCAGCCCTGCTTCACATGCAGAATCGCGATTTCATGCGCGCACAGAGCGATGCCGAGGGTGCGCTCAAAGCCAACCCGAACAACGGTGAAGCACGCCTGGTTCTGGCAGAAGTATTTGCCCGCAACAGCGATTTCAGACGCGCTCTCCAGGAAATCGACCTCGGTCTCGAAGTCGAAAGCGACCCGCACCGACGCGAACAACTTCTGCGCCTTAAAGACAACCTGCGGCAGTAAAAGCCCGGTTTCTGTCGCAACTCCGGCGGCTTTCATCACATTTCGCATGCTCTTCGCCGCTTTGGCAGTTCTGAACGGGTTAAATTTCAAACAGATTCTTGGATGGCCGCAGCTGTTATCTGTTTATTTTTCTAGTTTAACGCGGTCCCAGTAGCGGTCGAGCTCGGTCAGGCTCTTTCCTTCGAAACCGCCATCTTCTTCAACCATGGTTTCGACGCGGGTAAAACGATCGACGAATTTGCGGGTGGCATTGCGCAGACAATGCTCGGCATTTACCCCTGAAAGCCGCGAAACATTGAGAACGGCAAAAAGCACATCACCGATTTCGTCTTCAAGTTCGTCGCGATTTTTATTGAGAATCGCATTCTCGATTTCACAGGTCTCTTCTTTTATTTTGGCCAGAGCCGAATGTGCATCGGGAAAATCAAAACCGACGCTGGCGGCTTCCTGCTGAACTTTTTCGGCACCGGCAAGCGCAGAAGTAAAGTCGAGGGCTTCGCGCATGCGGTTCGACAGCTTTTTACGGTCGATTTTTTCCTGTTTTTTGATTTCGCCCCACATTTCGATAACCTTGTCTGGGTCGACGCCACGTTCGGCCTGCCCGAAAACATGGGGGTGGCGGTTGATCAGCTTGGCGCAGATACCATCGGCAACGTCACCCATATCGAAAGTACCGGCTTCAGCCGCAATCTGGGCGCAGAATACAATTATCATCTGCAGATCACCGAGTTCTTCTTTTACATGCAGTGAATCGCCGCTCTGAATCGCCTCGACCACTTCACGGGCTTCTTCGGCAAGGTGTTCGGCCATGGTGACGAGAGTCTGCTTTCTGTCCCAGGAACACCCCTGCGGTGACCGGAGAGTCCGCATAATATCGACGAGCCTGAGAAATTCTCTGCTGATGCGTTCATCATTCTGTTTCATCATTTGTGGCACCTGTAATAATTTTTCTTATCAGCTCGCTGAGTTGATCACCATCTTTTATCACAAAGTCGGCGAGTTTTAAATACACCGGGCGACGCTTTTGCCAGAGAATTCTGGCTGCGTTGGGGTCTGAATCATTTAACAGCGGGCGGTTCTGAGGCGATTTACTCAAGCGTTCTGCAATGATTTCCCATGGCGTGTCGAGAAAAATCACATGGCAGTTCTGCATGAATCGATGATTTTCAGGCTGCATTGGCAGACCACCGCCGCCGGCAACTATGGTTAACTGCCGCGCTGTTAAACACACCTCTGAGAACAATCTGCTTTCAAGCTTACGGAAGCCGGGTTCGCCCTGCGTCGCAAACAGCGAACTGATGGTAAGTCCGGCGGTTTCTTCTATTTTCTGGTCTAAATCGATAAACGGCAACCCCAGAATATCTGCGGCAGTCTGACCGGCGGTCGTTTTTCCGGCAGCCATGAACCCGGTCAGCAGAAAGATATGTTTCGTGCTCATGCTAGAAAGCCCCTGCATAATACCGGTTGCCAGTCATTGATGTTTTGCTGCTCATGGTTTGCCTAAATAGCAGAAACGGCGGTTGATACCGCCGTTTCTGGTTTATTGTAAGTTTAACTTATCTTACCGGAACAACACCTGAGGGCATAACCGGCATCGGATTAACCGAACCATTTACCGGAACTTCGGGTCTTACCGGAACAAAACCTGAACCATTCGGCAGGTTGCCGCCCGGATTGGTGAAACCATTGTTGGCGCCCGGGTTAGTGCCTGGATTGTAGCCGTTATAGCCGCCGAAGTTCGGCAGACTGCCGTTGCCAGCGCCAAGAACATTTCTGATTACTGCCATGAGCTGCATAAGACGTTCGTTTACAGCTCTTCTTTCATTCATAACCAGATAGAATTTGATTTTGCTGATGCGCTGATCTATTTCGCCCATCAGAGAATAGTATGCCGGATCCATTTCGCTCTTTTTGAGAGCTGACTGGGCATTATTGAGATGACCGATGGCAGAAACGTTGTCCATCATTGATTTTTCAAGTGAAGACTGACACATCTGAAGGTCTGAATAGACCATCCAGAGAAGAGTGATGACGGCCTTGTCATTCGGATCAACCTGCATGCTGCCAGGATTACCGGCCATAACCGGGCCAGAAATAAACATAAGAACTGCGAGAAGCCCTATGATGAAGTTTTTCATGTAAAACACCCTCCAGAGTTAAACTTACAGGTTAACTATAGCATATAGTTTAACAACCCGTAAGGGTACCGCAAGAAAAAACTTAACAAATTTTTTCATTTATTTGCATTTTTGTAATTTGAAGTCTAAAGTGTAGGCATATAGATTATTTTGCGGGCCTCAGGCCACGAATTAATGACAACAAAAAGTCGGCAGGATTTATGAACAGGCAGACAGACATTAACAAAAATGGATCATACAATCGATCAGGCAAGATCAAAACCCGCGTTTTTGCTCTGATGCTTCTGATGCTTTCCTGTGGCATGATCATTTCTGCGGCCCGCTCACTCGGTCGCGAATTCAGCGGCACGATGATAAGAAAGTCATCGACGCCCGGCATAACTTCGACGCAATATCATCTTTTCCTTCTCCCCTCAGAAGTAGCCTCATCATCAGAATCAATTCTTCAGGCGCTTTCAAATCCAGAACAACCACTGCATCGAGTCGGAGTATCGGCTCTGGCATATGCCGAAGCCCAGGAACTCGAATTTGTCGAAAAAAAAGCTTCTTCATTCTTGATCACGGTTGCTGACAGCAACTGCATCGCTCTTGGCCTTTTCTGGATGCTGATGGGTATTGCAGGCATCTGCGGTTCAATCTGGATGTATCAACAGACAATGAAGCCAGGCCCCGAATCAGAAAAATACCAGCCGGAAGAGCTTGATATCCCGGGCCTGTAATTTTTTGTTCAACTTTCGCACATCGGTGCCCCAGACCATGATTTTTCTGCTTATTTTTTGAACATCCGTAATTTTTTTGCACAATTTTTTGACAGTTCGTTCTGAAGCCGGTGTACAGGTTCAGGCATTTTCAAAGACTCCCCAGCTCCGACTTCCAGTCTGACAATCCGCATCAAATCGCCATTTCATCAGCAGAGCTAATATTATTCTTTGAATCTGCCGACAAATAAACCCAAGCATGGCATAATTTTTGCTTAAAAAGTAGTAACAGCATTGTTTTTGAACAGAAATGGTGAGTAATTATGCAGACAAACGCAATCAAAACTTACAAAGATTATGTTCTTGTCAGAGTCGATGAGAAATCCAAGCTGCAGGTATGGGTTAAACTACCTCCTACCGGCAAATAGACGCCGCTGAAAACACACCCGCAATCACACACCAGATTAATTAACCACAGCACAGCCACAGCATAATCCGCACAACAATCGACCGCCAGGCAGTTTTGTCTGGCGGTCGATTGTTTTAGTCCGTTCCTTATCAACACTGGCAAAATTAACGATCTGCACGTCATCCAGTTCCTGCTGCCTAGAAGATCAAGCAGCAACCAGACCTTTGTGATGAGATCCGACACGCATAGCCTAAGCAGTTCAATAAAAAGCAAAAAGCCGCAGCTAACATAAGTTAGCCGCAGGCTTCTGGTTATCCTGACTACAGATCAGGCTCGGATGATTACAGTCTCAAAAACCTGAACGGATTCTGAACACTGCCATTGCGCCGCACTTCAAAATGCAGGTGCGAACCGGTTGCAACGCCAGTGTTGCCAACATAGGCAATTCTCTGCCCACCAATGACCGACTGCCCTACAATTACGGCAATCTTAGAACAATGCGCGTAAGCCGTTTCAATATTGTTTCCGTGATCGACAACCACCACAAGGCCGTAGCCACGACGCCAGCCGGCATAGGTAACCTTACCCGCCTGACTGCTGGTTATCGGAGTGCCCCTCGGCGCCACGATATCAACACCCGTGTGAAAATGCCATGAATTGCGTGAAGGGTGTTTTCTTCTGCCGAAGAGTGAGCTGACGCGACCGATAACAGGTCTTAAAAGAACCTTGCTTCCTGGTTCGACGCGATCAACTTTTGCAATTGAGAAAGTTCCTGAATCTTTAGAAGACGATTCATTTTCCTGGCGCTTGACTACCTTGATGGTGAAAGTCTTTACTGCGCCTCTGACTGAAGTGTCGGGGCCAAGTGTTCCGAAGAAACTTGCTTTTTCAGCCGGGTTTTCATTAGTGGCGGCCTGCTGATTGAAGGCCGGATTGGTCAACATGCCAACCGATCTAAGACTCGTGAAGTGTGCCGAGGCATTTAAATTACCTGGCTGGAGAAACGCTACCAACAACAGAACAAACAGCAGCGTCCTTCCAGTAGAGGATTCATTTACCATTAGCTTCTCTTTCTTAATTGGATTGCAAGGTGTAACATTTATACCGGTAACTCGAACAGATGTCAAGCCTCAAAGATTTTAAGGCTATAACAGGGTTTGCGCAAGCACCATCAATTTTTTCCGCAAAAAACGCCAGAATTTTACTTAAATCGAGCTTGTGAATTTTTGCACATTATTTTAACCATTTATGATTGAACTCTGACCCTGAATGATTATATTATATGGTGAATCCAGGGTGGCCCTCCACCAGTTTCGAACTATAACAATTACAGGTGAACAAATTATGTGGGATTACACAAAATCAGTCATGGACCATTTCTCCAACCCACGCAACGTCGGGAAAATCGAAAATGCCAACGGCGTCGGCGAAGTAGGCTCTCTGGCCTGCGGTGACGCCCTCAAACTATATCTCAAAATCGACCCCAACTCAGGGAAAATCGAAGACGCGCGCTTTCAGACCTTCGGTTGCGCCAGTGCTATCGCCAGTGCCTCTGCCCTGACCGAAATGGTGAAAGGCATGTCGCTCGAAGAAGCCATGAAAATCACCAACGATGATATCGCCCGTTTCCTTGGCGGTCTGCCCGAACAGAAAATGCACTGCTCGGTCATGGGCAAAGAAGCCCTTGAGGCTGCCATCGCCAACTTCAAGGGTGAAAAAGTCGAAGAGCACCAGGACGCCCAGGTAGTCTGCAAATGCTTCTGGGTTGACGAAGAAAAAATTCGTCACCAGATCAGAGAGCACAATCTCAAAACCGTAGAAGAGATTACACACTACACCAAGGCTGGTGGCGGCTGCGGTGGCTGTATTCCCGACATCAAACGCATTCTCGATGAAGAAACCGGTAAGTCTGCCGAGCCCAAAGCACCGCCGGCAATGACCAACCTGCAGCGCATCAAACTCGTTACCTCGGTCATCGAAACGAAGATTGCCCCGATGCTGCGCAATGACGGCGGTGACATCGAATTGATCGATGTAGACGGCGTCGATGTCTATGTCAAACTTCGTGGCGCCTGCGCCGGTTGCCCTGGCGCCAAAGCCACCCTGCACAACATCGTCCAGGAAACCCTGCGAGCCGAAGTCGACCGCAAAATCACAATCATCGAGGTCAAATAATGAGCGAAGTCAAACAGGTTTACCTCGATAACAACGCCACCTGCATGGTTTCGCCGGGGGTACGCGACGCAATGCTGCCATTTTTTGGCGAGCTTTACGGAAACCCCAGTTCGATGCACAACTTTGGCGGGCAGGTCGCGGTGCATGTCAAGGCAGCCCGCGAAAAAGTCGCCGCCCTTCTGAATGTCTCACCCGATGAAATCGTTTTTACCTCATGCGGCACTGAATCAGACAACCACGCGATTCGCGGCGTTCTTGAAGCCAGCGCCGAAAAGCGCCATATCGTCACCACCAAAGTCGAACACCCGGCTATTCTCAATGTTTACCGTTTTCTCGCCAAGAAAAAAGGCTACCGCGTCACTGAACTCGAAGTCTCGAAACAGGGCGATCTCGATCTCGACCAGCTGCGCGAAGCTCTGACTCCAGACACCGCGATTCTCTCGGTCATGGCCGCCAACAACGAAACCGGCACCCTGTTTCCGATCGATGAAATCGGCGCCATCGCCCGCGAAAAAGGCGTAATCTTTCATACCGATGCAGTTCAGGCAGTAGGCAAAATTCCGCTCGATCTCAAAAAGATTCAGTGCGACCTGCTGTCGCTCTCTGGGCACAAACTTCATACCCCCAAAGGCATCGGCGCTCTCTATATCCGCAAAGGCACCCGCATCAGCCCGTTCATGATCGGCGGCCACCAGGAAAACGGCCGGCGCGCCGGCACTGAAAACGTGCCTTACATTGTTGCCCTTGGCAAAGCCTGCGAAGAAGCGATGAATGACATCTTCGAAGAAAACAACCGCGTCAGAAAGCTGCGCGACAAGCTTGAAGGCGGCCTGCTTTCAGTAATCAAACAGGCACATATCAATGGCAACCCGCGCTGGCGACTGCCTAACACCACCAATATCGGTTTTGAAGCCGTAGAAGGTGAAGCGATTCTTCTGCATCTGAGCGCTGCCGGCATCGCCGCCAGTTCAGGCTCAGCCTGCACCAGCGGCAGCCTCGAACCGTCACACGTTCTCATGGCAATGCAGACACCGTTCTCATACGCCCACGGCTCAGTGCGTTTCTCACTCTCGAAATTCACGACCGAAGACGAAATCGACTACACGCTGAAGGTTGTTCCGCCGGTAATTCAGAAACTGCGCGAAATGTCGCCTTTCTACGATCCGAACAAGTAAGCTGGCAAGCTTTTATTAAAGAACCGGGCATAAAGTCCGGTTCTTTTTATATGAGACGCACTGTATTCTCTCAAAAAGTGATTCTGTGGTCTGTCATTGAATATGAAAAATAACATTCCACGTTATCCCTGCGAAGCCTGCACTCGCGTAAACTGGGCAGACTTCGCAAATGACGACAAAACTACAGATGCAATTTTGTCAAAGGCTGGTTATTATTAAGTGCCCCTTACCGTTTCGACGGCCTGGTTAAGGTTCACATTTGAATAGACGAGTCATATCGACACAGGCTCTGAAATAACGAAACAGCAATGACACAAATGTTACATTGTAACCGGAGAGCGACTTATGAAAATCTGGAGAATTTTACTGATGCTGCTTGCTTTCTCTGCCGTTTCAGGAGTATCTGATGCCGCTGCCGCATTAATTCCGGCGTCATGGAGCACGTATTTACAGGGGGCTGATAAAGCTGGCGCAAAACAGATGCTGCTGGTTATCACCCAGGCTGCCGGCAAATCACGGGCGCAGCTTTTCTGTCTTGAAAAAATCAATGGCAACTGGCAGAAAGCCCTTGAGCCAATGAGTGCGTCCGTTGGTCGCAACGGCATTGCCGACCCTGAAATGAAACGTGAAGGCGACGGCTGCAGCCCCTATGGCGTTTACCCTGTGGGTCTGGCCTTTGGTTACGATGCAACCTGCAGCACCAGAATGCCTTACCGGCAGGTTTTTGCAGACGACGTCTGGGTCGATGACCCGGCCTCCACAGACTATAACCGTCTGGTAAAACAGGCCTCGACCAGCGCAAAGTCTTTTGAACACATGCGGCGCTCAGATGAGCTATACCGCAAAGGGCTGGTTGTCGAATACAACACCGATCCGGTCATTGCCGGCAAAGGCAGTGCGATCTTCATCCATTTCTGGGGAAAACCCTTCAACTCTACCGCCGGGTGCCTTGGGCTGCCAAAGCATCACCTGGATGAAGTTCTGGCTTTTCTCGACCCGGCCAAATCACCGGTCATCGGCTTTTTTCGTCAGGACGTCAGATAACAGGGGCTTCCAGGCCAGGCAATTTCAGCCTTTTGCGGCAAACTTGGCGTGCATGGCGCGGGCCACCTTTTCGGGCACCAGGCCGGAAATATCGCCGCCATAGCGGGCCACTTCCTTGGCGATGCTCGAACTGAGAAACGAAAACTTCGGCGACGACATGAGAAAAACCGTTTCAAGGTCTGGCGCAAGCTGGTTGTTAACCGAAAACATCTGCATTTCGTATTCATAGTCAGATACGGCGCGCAGGCCCCTGATGATGGCGCACGAACCGGTGCTGCGGCAGAAGTCGACGAGCAGACCATTAAAATGAATCGCCCTGACATTCTCGATTTTTTTGATCACTTCGCTGATCATTTCGACGCGCTCTTCGGGCGAAAAGAGGCATTTTTTAGCAGGGTGCACGAGAACCCCGACGATAACATGGTCGAACAGCACTGCTGCACGCTGAAGAATATCAAGATGCCCATTGGTAAAAGGATCAAAACTGCCTGGATAAATTGCGATGCGCATTTTTACCTGCTTCCCATGAAATCGACCAGGTCGTAGCCGGCCATCTGCATCATTTTTTCGAAAGCGACTACCGGAAACCCGACCACGTTGAAATAACAGCCCTCAATTTTTTCGACAAACAGCCCGGCATGGCCCTGAATGCCGTAGGCACCGGCCTTGTCGTAAGGTTCATCGGTATCGAGGTAAGTCTTGATGTCTTTTTGCGACAGCTGGCGAAAATAAACATAGGTCACTTCGGCATGCGAGTAGGTGCGAAAACCCTCGGCATCGACGAGTGCCAGGCCGGTCACGACCCGATGCCGTCTGCCGGAAAGAGCGTTGAGCATGCTCTCGGCCTCGCGCCGGTCTTTGGGCTTGCCAAGAATCGAACTGCCCTGCACGACGATGGTATCGGCGCCGATCACCAGACCGCTTCGCAAACTGGAAGAGGCATGAAAGGCTTTGAGGCCAGCCAGTTTCGCAGCCTGTTCCTCGGGTTCGAGCTCGGCGACGTCAGAGAATTTTTCTTCGTAGGGTGAATCGATGAGTTTGAAAGGAATTTTCAGGCCGGTCAGGATTTCCTGGCGGCGTGGTGATTTTGAGGCGAGGTAGAGCTGCGGTAAATTCATTCAGGCGGTTCTCCTTAGAAGTTCCTGGGTGACTCTGGCAACAATGAGGCCAGAAGGCACAGCCACCGGAACAATAGTTGCGAAATGAAACCAGAGCGGCAGGCTGCCGGCAAACAGCAGCTGAACCACTGCCAACTGCGCCGAATTATTGGCCATCGCCCCGGCGATGCTGACAATACCAAGACCGGTATTCGGGCGGACACGGTAGATCAGAGCCATCAGCAGAGCGGCGGCGGCGGCTCCGGCAAGTGAAATCAGATGAACTGGCGAAAGAAAGCTGCCAAGAAACATTGCGGCAACCGCGGTGCGTAGAACCGCAACCAGCAGACCGGCACGTTTCGATATGCGAACGATGGCGTAAAGAGTAAGGGCGTTTGCCAGGCCTGGCTTAAGCCATGGCAGAAACCTCGGCAGCGGCGATTCGATTATCTGCAGAGCCGATGCGGCAGCAATGAGCATGGCGATAAGAGTATAGGCTGAAGTCTGCCGGGCAAGAGACCGGCGTGAAGAGCGCCCGGGAAATGAGATCGGGCTTGTTGTTGCAAGAGGTTCTGCGGCTTCTATTTGTGCGTCTCCGGTGGCGGCTGCCTGATTTTCTTCGAGATCTGTCTTCATCTGGGTACCGCATCGACCGCAGGGCTCCCGCTTTTTTGCGGCTCGAGCATGATGCCGTTCGGCACACAGATGATGGCCGCGTCGCCGCTCCAGCCCATATTCACGCAGGTCCGGCACGGGCAGGTCGACGAAGCGATCCGCACGTTTCCGCGGTCATCCCATTCTATTTCGGCAGGTCCGAGCTTTCCTGTTACCAAAAGATGCTTTTCGGCCGGCATGGCAATTTCGCTTGTCTGCTGCGGCTGAGAAAAAATTGTCAGTCGCCACTTTTCGGGGACGGCACTGCTGTGAACGAGAGGATTGGCAAGCACAATCAGGCCGAGAAGCGAAATCAACGCCAGTAAAAAAATCAGAAAAGCCTCTGAACGGCTGGCAAAAACCGGAGGCAGCTTCGATCGTCTTCTCATTTATCTTTGACTCCGGTAAAAACCGCCTGCCCGGCCTGACTCAGGTGAATCGAGCCGGTCGCGGTGAGAAACAACACCGGCAGGTTCTGTGCATCGACCCAGACAAAGGCTGTTTCCGGCGGCATTGCGAACACTGCCGTGCTCAGGGCGTCTGCCGTCAGGGCATCGCTGGCAACTACCGTCACCGACGAATAATAATCGACGGGCCTGCCGGTAAGCGGGTTCATGATATGACCGTATTTGCGGCCATCGATGATGATGAAACGCTCGTAATCGCCGGAGGTCGAGACGGCCAGCGGTTGCCGTGATTCGACATAGGCCAGCGCCGTGTTGTCACGTGGGTCGCGCACAGCGATACGCCAGGGTTTACCATCGGGCTTCTGGCCTTCGAACCAGATGTCGCCGGCATCGTCGATGAGAAAGGCGCTGCAGCTGGCGGCCCGCAGAGCCATTTTAGCCTTTTCGATCGCATAACCGCCGGCCAGGCCGCCGAAGTCGAGCAGACTGCCCGGAGTCAGCAGCCAGCGTTCGTCGTCTCTGGCAAGCACGCGGTCGAGCCCGCACCCGGTGGCAAGAATCTGAGTTATCTCTTCGTCCGGGGGGAGACGCCCTTTTTCATCATAGAAGCCATAAGCTTTCTGCAGCAGAGCGAATGACGGGTCGAAATATCCATCGGTACGCCGATAAAATTCGACTCCGATCTGCAGAAGTTCTGAAGCTGAGGCATGCAGACCGAGGGTGCCGGTATTGTTGAGTTGCGAAAGTTCTGAGTCTGGAATATGAAAAGATGCCTGTTTCTCGACGGTGGCAAACTCTTCAAAAGCTCTGGCAACCGCTTCGCCGGAATCAGCCGGCCAGGCTTTGATGCTGATAACCGTATCCATCAGCATGCGGCTTTCGCTGAAAAAAGCCTGCCGACGGCTCTCTCTGACGTGCAGCACTACTGCCGCAATCAGCAGCAGAATAAATAATGCGATGATTATGCGATTGGCAGTATTCATAAACAGACCCGGTCGGGTTTTAGACCGTTCCAGCATACCTGTAAACGCCGGTTTCCGCAAGTCATGTCTTAAAGTATTCAAAATAAAGCCGGTGTAAATTGTGAAGAGACAGATGGTTCTACAAAACCGGGAAGTTGCGGGATGAAACGGGATGATGCGGGAAACCTTGAACCGATGCGATTTTTATCGTTTTTTTTAAGTTGGCAGTTGGGCCAAATGGTTTTAAAAAAACGTGTCCAAAATCGGACAGATGATTTGACTATAAGCTGTCGAGCGGACACATGATTTGACTATGCCAACTTCAGTCATTTTTTCGTCGATTCACATCATAGTCTTCTCAAAGGCAGAGCGGCGATGACCTGGCCGAGAAGAGAAAAGGTTGAGTCCGGCTGGAGTTCGAAAGTGTCATATGCAGGGTTATCGCTTTTAACCTTTATTTTACGACCAGGCATGAATTGAAGCCGCTTGATAAATAGAGCATCTTCGTTGCGGAAAACCCAGATTCCATCACAGGGCTCAACCACACAGGAGCGGTCAACGAAAACCATTTCTTCCGGCATGATCGTGTTGGCCATTGAATCCCCGCGAGCCTGTATCAATACCAGGTTTTCAGGCTTGGCCCCAAGTTCTCGACGAAACCAGGCGTCAGTAGCCGAAAAAACGGCCCGAACATCCTCTGGGTGTATAAAAGTGCCCTTTCCACAGGCAGCTTCTACTGTTAAAACAGGGATATGACGCAGATCAGGAGAAGGTTGAAACTCGACCTGGCGGCCCTCAAGATTGGTTATGGTGAAAGACTGCGGCGGAAGGTCATCATACACAAACATTGGGCCTGTGCCGTCTACAAGCCACTGAAGGTTTGCGCCCGTCTTGTCCGCTATTAAAGACAAGACTGCTCTGGTTGGGTCGCTTTTTCCTGTCAAATACTGATGAAATCCAGAGGAAGAAATATTCAAATCAGCAGCAAAAGACCTTGCCGATTGCTCGCCGACCAATAACTTTAACCTGTCTGCAAAACTGCCAACTCTCTTTGTTAGAGTTGGCAGTTTTACGACTTTCTCCGAAGTTGGTGCCATCTTAGCTCGTAGACCTATTTTAACGCGATTTAATTTCATTGAGACTGCCAACTCTAATTGCTAGAGTTGGCAGTCTCAATATTCATTCTAGCGCACAAGACTCTTGACTTTATTCTTAATAACGCACATAATTAATTTGCTAACTAGGTAGCAAATGAAAACTCTAGCAAAATTTTGAAATCTGTCAACGATTTTATGAATGGTGAATAATGCAGCTCAAAGACCTCAACAAAATAGCAGAAAACCGCATAAATGCAAAGATTGAAATAATAAGGCTCTGGACAGAGTTTGAAAAGAACTTTGTCGGCGGCAAAACTCTTTCCAAAGCGTTTTTCTGCTCTGCCTATAATCTTGGGCATATAGAGGCGCCCACATGGGCAAAGCAAACCATTCGGACTATATCACAGGCAAGCCTGACGAGATGGGCCAGGCAAATCACACAGAAAGACCTTGCTCGTCTTGCCGGTAGATACGGCAATCGAAAGAATTCAGGGGTCTTTTACACAAACCTTCTACTTCAAGACTATGTGTTTGCCATGATCAACACTGTTCCACATTGCACTGCCCGTGTGATTTTGCGTGGTATCAGCGTGAATCTGCAGCTTTTCAAGCTTAAACAACCACCATCTTTAAAAACGGTTGTCCGTTTTATGAATGACTCGAAGGCGCAAGCAAAAACAAAGATAGAAAAAATCAAAAACATAATGGAGTTGTAACAATCATGAATAGAAGACTTATTGAAATAAAAAAATGGCTTCTGGATAAGGGATTAACTCAAAAAGACATTGCAGACGAAGCCGGTGTGACCGGACCCGCCGTTAATCACGTCTGCAGGGGCATTGTTGCCAACTCAAGAATCAAAGAAGTTCTTTTGAGGCACGGTTGCCCGAAAGAACTTCTTGAGGGAAAGGTCGCCTAGGATGCAGGAATGGTTCTCTATCTCGGAAATCATGGGGCTTAATGGCCTGCCGTCCTCCAGAAGGGCGCTTCAGGACAAGGCCGCCCGTGAGGCCTGGCGTTCCAGACCGAGAAAAGCAATGGGCGGTGGCCTTGAATATCACATATCCAGCTTTCCCCAAGCAACCCAACAAGCCATAGCCGTCAAAGCAGGCACAAAAAAGATTCAGACTCTTGAATCTGAACCTGCCGGGCGGCTCGGTGCGGTCGAGGGAGCCAAGCTGCAGATAAAAGAAAAAGCTGAAAAAACAGCTATCAAAAATTCGAGACTTGAAAGCATGCTAAAGGCTGAAGGTCTCGAAAATGCCGCAAAAAAGCGCATGAATGCGAAGCTTGAAATAATCAGGCTCTACGAAGAATTCGAAAAGCATTCTTCAGAAGGCAGAACCACCACCCAGCATCTATTCTGTTGTGCCTACACTCGCGGCCAGATAGACGCCACAGACCTGGTAAAAGAAGCTCTGCCAACAATATCGCAATCCAGTCTGATGATATGGATTAAGCAGGCCAGGCAAGAGGGCATAACCCGCCTGGCCGGGAAATATGGCAATCGAAAAAAAGCCGGGATTTTCTACACCAACCTTCAGCTGAATAAATATGTTGTCGCAATGATCGCACAATTTCCGCACTGCTGCGCTAAGCAAGTCTGGCGCGGTATATGCGCCAACCTGCAGCGCCTTGAGATTGAGTCAGTGCCTTCACTGAAGACAGTCGCCCGTTTCATGGATGACTGGAAGCGGGATAACAAAGCGGAATATGAATTGATGAAGAACCCTGACAAGTATCGCAGCAAATTCATGCCGGCTTTTGGCGACGCTTCAGAAGGTATCAGCAGATACCTGCAGCTGTGGGAAACCGACTCAACGCCAACCGACGTCATGCTCAAAGATGGCAGACATACAATAATCGGCCTTAT
>CAZFUG010000016.1:0-3404 GCA_964522035.1 uncultured bacterium | reverse complement strand
GCCAAAGGTCTTGATCAGCAAAACAAGCAACTCTGTTGCCATCGGCCTGCTTATGCGGCAGGCAATTCTCGACTGGGGCGTTCCCGAGTGCGTAAAAACCGACAACGGCACAGACTACGTCTCAAAACATATCACAGAGCTGCTTGAATCGCTTGAAATTCAGCAGACAATCTGCCCACCGTTCACACCGAAGGCAAAACCCCACATTGAGCGATTTTTCGGAACTTTTACCAGAGAGTTTCTTGAACTTTTGCCAGGATACATTGGGCATTCCGTGCCTGATCGTATCGACATTGAGCAGCGAAAAAGCTTTGCAGAAAGAATTTCCAAGGGCAAAGAAAAAGACTGTGACAAGCTTGAGAAGCTTACGGCTTCTGAATTACAGAAGAAGTGTGACGAATGGATTGAAAACGTCTATATGAAATCACCTCATAGCGGCCTGAAGAACAAAGCGCCCATCGACGTCATTGCTGACTGGGTCAACTCGGGCAGGCCGGTTCGTCGAATCACCGACCCGATGAGTATTCGGGCTCTAGATTATCTTCTGGCTGAAGCGCCTGGCAACGACGGTATTCGCACTATTTCTAAAAACGGCATTCAGGTCGACAGCTTCAACTTCATTGCACCAGAACTTGCGATCTACATTGGGGCGCGGGTAAGAGTCAAATACAACCCATTTAATGTTGGCTATATCAATGTTTACTGGCCAGACGGCGAAATGCTCTGTGTTGCCCAATGCCCTGAAATTACCGGGGCATCAAGGGCTGAGCTGGCGCAGATTGCCACTGAAAAGAGCAAGCAGTTGCAGAGCGAACAGCGCAAGAAGCACAAGTCGATCATGCACAGCATGAAGCCCAAAAATGTAGCAAAAGAGATTTTGCAGAACTACAAAGACATTCCGAACAAAGAAGTTGGGCCTGAAAATGTGTTTGAACATATCAGCCCAGCCCTGGCACAGGCCGCCGACCAGATCGGCGCAATAGAAGCCATGGAAAAGCCACTGACTTTTGAACAAATCAATGCCAATGCCGCGATTTCCCCGGAAACTGAGAAAAAACTAGCCGATGTCATAGACCTGTCAGCCCGCCGCCAATCAGACGAAGAACAAAAGGAGATAGAAGCGAAAGCGAGAGCAGCACGCTATGAAGCACTGCTTGCCGTGAATTTCGAGGGGATTTCGGCAGAAGATGACCGATGGCGCCGCGTCTGGATAGAAACCCCGGAAGGCACCACCCACGAACGCATGAAGAGACTGGCGGAAGAGAATCGGCGAGCCAGAGAAGCCTGCTGACAAGCACAAAAGACCAGTCAGAGGCTGGCCAAAGAATTTGATTCGAAAGGAAGCTTCGTATGAAGTCACTCGTTATACCAGTGAAAAACATTGGAAGGCTATCAGAGGCCAGCGATGCACTTCTGACCAGAACGCCAGGCACACCTGGCATCGGTTTGATTTTTGGCAGTTCCGGCCTGGGAAAAACAACTGCAACTGCATGGTTTGTGAACCAGTGCAACGGGGTGTATATCCGGGCGCTTTCGACCTGGACACCCTGCGCAATGCTACAGGCGATTCTGCGCGAACTTGATGTGGCGCCAACCAAGATGCGGGCTGCTGCGATGGTCAACCAGATTGTAGACATTCTCCGGGCAACCGGCAGGCCGCTGTTTATAGATGAATTCGACTACATCATCGATGACCGGAAAATGACCGAAACCCTGCGTGATATTCATGATATTTCTTCGGTTCCGATCATTCTTGTCGGCATGGATGGCGTTCAGCAGAAAGTGCAGTTGCGAGACCAGTTTGTTAATCGTATCGCCCAGTGGGTCGAATTCAAGCCGGTCGATTTTGAAGACTGCCAGCTGCTCAGCCTTTCGCTGTGTGAAATCACGATAAAAACCGAATTACTGCGAAAACTGTTCAATGCCTCGAAGGGCGTCATCAGGCTGATTGTGATCGGCCTCGACGCCATAGAGCGCAAAGCCCGGACATTGGGCCTCTCTGCAATCGGTTCAGAACAATGGGGCAATGGCAACTTCTTCCTGTCGGACTCGCCAAAAGCAAAAAGGCGAAGGGGTTACTGACATGCAGAGGGCAAATAAGTCAAACAAGCCTGCCGAACAGACCTGGTATGATCTGCTCGTCCTGGCATATAACCGCTTCGGGCAAAATTCAAGAAAACTTAGCAAGGAACTCGGCATCCCTTTCACAACCCTGCTCTCCTGGCTCAAAAAGAAGCGTGAGCCCAAAGAAACAGAGGTTCTCAGATCGAAGCTGCTGGCATATTTTTCCAAGCCATACATCAGCGGTCAGAACCCCAATGTTATGGCCAGAATCTGGCAAGCCATGCGCTGCATGAAACAGTTCTCCGACAAAGAGCTGATTGCAGTCGCCCAATCCTCAAAGAACTACTGTCAGCAGGTCATAAAGACCCTGCACGCCTGCAAATACCTGAGACTTGTATCAGCAGAGCGGCGCATATTCATTCTGGTGCAAGACACCGGCCCGAAGCCGCCAACAATCAACAAAAAGCGCACCGCCATCATCGACAACAATCTCAACCAGGAAATCGCCACGGGCTGCGAAAAAGCTTAAAAACCTGAAAAGATCGATATTATGACAGTGAGACAGATGATTTGACTATTTGAAGATGGTAGGTTGACAAGCGGAGTGAAAACCGTTATAAAGAGTTCAGGTGACTCAAAACACCTTGAATCGTTAGCGGAAACCACTCCCGTGAGAAGTGTGTTTTTGTTTTAGGCAAAATTTGCCGGGAGTAGGCTAATAAAACACCCGCAAGGGGAATAGGCCTGACCGTCTAACGCGGTTTTGAGCTCCCGGCTTTTGCTTTTAGAGGCAAAGGTCATCAAAAAACGTTAGGGGGCATTTTATGCCAGTATCACAATCACTTTCTCCAGTTCTATTCCACGGCGACACAATTTTCGTTGTCGATCACCAGGGCGAACCTTTCGCACCCATGAAACCAATCATTGAAAACATGGGGCTCGAATGGGGCGCTCAGCAACAGAAGCTTTCTAAAAATAATTCTCGGTGGAGTATATCGTTGATCGATATACCTTCGGCAAGTGGGCTGCAAAAAACTCTCTGCATGCCAGTCAGAAAACTTGCCGGCTTTCTGGCCACGATCACCCCTTCCAGAGTCCGCGAAGAGCTTCGGCCAAAGGTCATTCAGTATCAGAACGAGTGCGACGATGCTCTCTGGAACTACTGGACAAAGGGCAGCGCGAAGCGCTCTGAATCACCCGTTTCTCAGCCCTGTCAGCCCGATCTGCCTGGCGATGACAAAAAACCGCCGCTACTCACAGAAAACGAACGTGATCTTCTTAACACCATCAAAGACCTCGACACCAGGAATCGTCGGCTTGCTGATTCAATCACAATAATC
>CAZFUG010000015.1:3449-35187 GCA_964522035.1 uncultured bacterium | reverse complement strand
CCGCAGCCTTATCAATGTTCTCAACAGCATGCTTGACCTGAGCCGCCTCGAGGCCGGCAAAGTCGAACTGGTTCTTGAGCCGGTGCGAATCAACGACCTGATTGCCGACATCAGACAGAACCATCTCTCTGACGCTGAAAAGCGCAATCTTGAGTTTAAAGTCAGTGTGGCCGAAAATGTTCCTGCTGCTCTTATTCTCGATGAATTCAGGGTGCGGCAGGTAATTTCGAATCTTTTGAGCAATTCTTTCCGCTATACCTCCAGCGGCAGCGTAAGTCTTTCAGTCTCAGCTGCGATCAAACAGCCGCAGCAGTCTGTCGATCTAAGCATTTCTGTTCATGATACGGGCCAGGGCATTCATTCTGACGACCTTAACGAGATTTTCAAACCTTTCAGCCAGAAAAGTACCTTTCAGAAGGCTCATGGAAGCGGCGCCGGCCTCGGCCTGGCAATCTGCCGGCATCTCGTCGAACTCATGGGCGGCAGAATCAAAGTGAAAAGTGAAATTCAGTGCGGCAGCCGGTTTGAAGTGCTGCTGCGTGATGTGAAAATTGCGGCGGCAGATGCCGGAACAGCTTCTCCAGGCATTGAAAGACAGCATTACCGTTTTGACGGCCAGAAGATTCTCGTCGCCGACGATACCGCTTCTAATCGAGAACTGATGGCAGAGGCGATGCGCAGTTCAGGTTTGCAGGTCGTTTGCGCTTCTGACGGTGAAGAGGCGGTTCAGCTGGCTGTTAAAGAACAGCCCGAGCTGATTTTCATGGATATCAGAATGCCAAGAAAAGATGGCGTTGCGGCAGTCAAAGAATTGCGCGCAATTCCGGCACTTGCCGGGGTCCCGGTGGTTGCGGTTACCGCTTCGGCCAGTGCCCGCGAACATCGCGAACTCAACGAACTGTTCGATGGTTTTATTTATAAACCGGTAAGTCTTCTGCGTCTGTTTGCCGAAGCCGCAAAGCATCTTAAACACAGAGTTCGTGAAGACATTCAGAGTGAATCCCGCAAGATTATGATGCCGGCCGAATCCTTCGAACAGTTGAACGATCCGTGGAGTCTTGTCGAGAGCATCAGCAGAGAATACATGCCGGCATTGAAAGAACTCGAAGGCGCGGTGGCAATTGAAAATGTCGTGCTGCTCGCCGGTTCTTTAAAGGCCCTGGCACTGAAGCACTCATGCAACCTGCTCACCATCGAGGCTGAACGCCTTAGGTCATTCGCCGAAAAATTTGACCTGGCCGGCATCGACGACGTTCGCAAGCGTATCAGAATGATTTTTGACCAGATTCTGAAACTTTATCAGCGGCAATTGAGTGCGTAGGCGGTAACAAACTGTCTCTGCTCGTCGGTTTCGGGGCTGCGGGTAAATTTTGCCGCATTGCTGGCACTGAAAAGTCTGTCGACTTCAGCGAGGGCTTCTTCACCGGACTTCCCCTGTGAACACAGCCAGCAGCCAACCACGGTGCCGGTACGCCCGATGCCGCCACGACAGTGAAGATAGATTCTGTGCCGGCCGGCCAGAAGATCGTTGATGTGCTGTACAATTGCCTGCATCGTCGCCATGTCAGGTATTGAATAATCTCTGACTTCGAATCGCCGGTAACCGATATTTTTGTCGGTAATAGTTTTGATGACCGGCTGATAATGGGTCAACTCATCTTCTTCGGTCAGATCGACAAACGCATCGATACCAGTCGCCAGAAGCCGGCGAAGAAAATCATCGGCGTCGTCGATTCCGGGGTTATAAGGGTAACCACCGGCGAGAAACTGGTCTTGAACAACCCACCAGCATCGTCCGGGAAGCTGAATCTTATGCATGTCTGTCTCCACCTTTCATTTACTTCTGGCACAGGGCAATCGCATTGAACTTCTGGATTCCGTGTCTACGCCCGGAATGACGAATATTGGCTGCGTCATCCTGCGGAGGCTGGAATCTTGTTCTGATGATGGACATGGACATTTTAGTGCGATAGCCCTGGGATTCTGGCACGATTCTAGCATTTTTGGGTCGATATCTGTTATATTCTTGAAAACTCGGGTGAAAAGGCATTTACAGATGCACAAATTACGGCCAGTGCCACTGGTATTTTTTCTGGCGCTTCTTACACTGATGCTGGCTCCAGCACAACTGAGCCGGTCGTCAGTTTCGGCACAGGAATTCGATCTCGTGCCCTATCAACAGCCGGTTGCCAGTGCTGCAGCGATTCCGGCTGAAATTCTTTATCCGCCGTTTTTTCAGCAGATCGATGCGATCAATCCGAAGAATATTTATCGCGAAATAAGGTCGAGATTCCATTTTTTCGCCGGGCTTCGCCTCGAGCCATCGTATTTTAACTGTTATAAAATGCAGCGACGCATCGACAAGGCAATCGAACGCATGATCGCCGACAAAGGTGAATTGCCGTTTTCCAGCCTCGACGATCGTCTTCTCTATGACCAGAATTCGCCCCTTGAGCCATACCTGCGGCCAATGCCCTTCAAGGCGACCAATAACTGCACCTTTAAGTCATTTGGTGACCTGCGCCACGGTGGTATAACCTATTGTGCTTATCACGGTCCCGACGTTAACAGCAGATTTTATCAGGAACACGCTGCCGAAATTTCTCGATCCCGCCCTCTTTTTACCTCTTTTGACATGGTCGAGCTGATAATTTTTCTTCCGGCTCTGTTGATTCTGCCTTTCATCTGGTGGATTTCGAAGAAGGCTCTGCAGAGAGATCAGCCAGCCAGCCCTGAATCTCAGGGTTGAAAAAGCCCTTCGATTTCTATATCATTAACGCGAAGTCAGCGAACTGGCTATCCTGATTGGTGGTTTCATTAATGCAGGCCGGACACACACCGTTTTTTTTACGCTATCCGCAGTTTTTCAGACTCTGGCTTGGGCAGGTAACCAGTCAGGCAGGCAACAAGATCTATCAGATTGCCATCATCTGGTGGATTCTCAACGAAAACCCGGTGCACGGCGGCTTTGCTCTAGGCGCTTTCATGGTCGCCGGTGCTCTGCCGTCGCTGCTCTTCTGCAATCTTATCGGAAGGGTCGTAGACCGTATGCCTGCCAGAAGAATGCTGGTCAGCTGCGACCTTGTCTCTACAACTCTTCTTGCAGGTATTGGCTGGGCTTTGTACACCGGCAATCTCGACCTGAAAGTCGCATTTCTGATGAGTTTTCTTCTCGCCACGGCCGAGGGTTTCTTCAACCCGGCGGTCACTAAATGCCTGCCATCACTGGTAGACGAAGAAGCAATCGAACAGGCGGTCGCTTTCCAGGCCTCGACTCAGTATCTCGCCAGTTTTGGCGGCTCGGTTCTCGGCGCCATGCTGATTGGCTGGCTCGGAATTCCGCTGCTGATATCTCTGACAGCGTTGAATTATTTCGTTTCGGCAATGATCGAGCTGACAATCAAATTTCCGGAAGACAGCCGGTCAGAAGGCGCAGATACAAACACAGATGCAAAAGATAGTGGCGATAGCAGCGGCCAGAAATCGCCGGATGAAAACGCAAAACTGCCTGCGGCAGAGAGCAGTGGTAACATCGACTGGCAGAGGTTTCCTTTGCTTAAGTCTCTTCTGACCGGGTTCGGTCTGGTGAACTTTTTCGCTACGCCTGTTCTTATCGTAATTCCGCTGTATGTTAAAAAAGTTTTGCTGGCCGAGGCCAGAACTCTCGGTTTTCTTGAGGCTTCACTCTGGATCGGCATTCTTCTCGGCACCTTTGCCGCGGCTCTATTCAGATCCGGAAGACGCACCATACGTCTTGGTGCCGCCAGTATGCTGGTTTTTGGCATTTGTATGTTTATTCCAGGCTTTTTTGCCAGTTCCGTAGCCTTTGGCGCGGCACTGTTTTTCGCTGGCATGTCTCTGGGCATCAATAACGTTAAATTCATCACTCTTTTTCAAAGAGTTGTTGCTGACGAAATCAAGGGGCGATTTTTTGCCGCCATGCAGGCAATCATCGGTTTTTCCTTTCCGATCGCCTATCTGGTGTTTGGCTATCTTGGCGACCTGCTGTCGCCAGATCGCGTCTGTCTGGTACAGGGAATCGGCATTCTTGCAGTCTCTGCCTGGTTTTATCGCCTGTCAGACCGCGAACCTGAACTTTTCAGCCATGATTCAGGGGCTGAGCAGCCAAAGGGTTGACCGGCAGGTAACTGGCCACAGATAGACACTGATTAACACCGGTTAAAATTTGTTGGCCGGTAAAATCGGCGTTTCGACATAAAAACACAATAAACCGCTTTGTTGTTATCTGGAATTGAATCCAGTCGCCTTTCATGTACATCGGCAGACTTCTCGTTATTACTGTGCGATCTCCACCAGCAAACGTTTGTGTCGGAAATCTTATCAATAACTTCTTAAATGGCGCATAATTTTCAATTTATTAACCGGCAAATTTGCCGGAGTATCATTCTGTTTTTCTGCCATAAATTCAAGGTCGCGGGGTATCCCGGGCAACGACCGCATCATTCTGGCGTGACCGGAAAACTGATGCTTAATGCATTTACTCTCCCTTACTCAGCGATGATTTCATTTGTGGCATCAGCGTTTGATGACTGATGCGGACAGGTGGTTGACAAATTTCACTCTGTTGGTTAAGTTTGTTAACGATAACTAACTTAACCGGCGGGGTGAACAAATATGGCGCGAAAAACCGGGGAGGCACGTCAGGCCGAAATAATTGCGGTAACCCGTGACCTGATCTTTAACGAAGGCTTCAGCAACTTCACTGTCAGAAATGTTGCCAATCGTATTGGCATAAGTGAAGCCGCCATCTATCGTCATTTCAAGAGTAAAGAAGATCTGCTGCTCGGTCTTCTGGATTCTCTTTTCATTCCGTGGCGCGAAGCCCTCGCAGACCTGCTGAAAGAAAATTTTTCGGCCCGTATCAAGTTGCTCAGGCTCGTCGAAATTCACCTGCATCATCTGGTTATACGGCAGTTGAACCCGATTCTGTTCTTTTCCGAGGCAATTCGCCCCGAAAATTACCAGCTGCTCGAAAAGTTGAACAGCAGTCTCGGCTTTCTGCAGGATACTGCAGCTGCCATTGTCGGGCAGGGCGTCGAACGGCGTGAATTCAAACCGGAAACAGATGTGAATTCTTCAGTGGCATGCATAGTTGGCCTGATTCAGACAACCGTTATCAGATGGACCCTGCAGCGCAAAACCGATGGCCTGGTAGAACAGGCTTCTGCCCTGATGGAATTTTTTGTCGAACTGATTGCACTGAAAGGAAAACAGAAATGAACCGGAGCGCAAAGACCTCGAAAATCTATTATCTCGTCATCATCGTTATCGCAGTTGCCGCTGTCGCTCTTGCCGCAATCGGTCTGATAAAAATCCGCAGCAGACTGGCCCTGGCCAAACCCATGACCGCCCGACCTCTGGCTGTCAGAGTTATTGAGGCCGGCACCGGGCGGGTCGAGAAAACGATTTCGGCCCTGGCAACCGTAAAAAGCGCTGCAACTGTCCAGCTTAAAGCTGAAACCGGCGGAAAAATTCTCAGCCTGCCGTTACGCGAAGGTGATCGTGTTAAGGCCGGTCAGGTAATCGGTCTGATAGACAGTCGTGAGCAGGATGCCCAGTTGCAGGCGGCGAAGGCCCGTAACCAGTCAGCTTCCAATCAGGTTGCAGCGACCGCAGCCGCTCTTCAGATGCTTACCAGTCAGCTCGATGCTGCGCAGACCAATTTTGCAGTCTGGACCGTCGAATTGAAACGTGATGAAGAGCTTTATCAGGCCGGGGCCATAGCGCAGACTGCCTTGGAAAATACCAGAAACCGACACGCAGAAGCACAAAGCCGCCTCACTTCTTTAAAGTCTCAGATTCAGTCGCAGAAATCCCAGGTCGATGCCATTCTTTCTCAAAAAACCGCGAGCGAAAAAGACGTTATGCTCTGGCAGGTCAGACGTGATTATGCTGAACTCACGTCGCCTGTCGACGGCATTATTTCTGCCCGTCTGCAGGAAGAAGGAAACCGTGTTCTTCCAGGAGTTGCGGTTTATAACATTGAAGATACGACAAAAACCCGTCTGATTATGCAGGTCCCACAGGAATCTGCCGTCAGAATCGGGACGGGGCAACCGGTATCGCTGCGTGGGCATGCATCAGCCAGTTTTTCCATCAGCCGGGTTTTTCCAGTGCTTAATGAATTCAGGCAGGTTACCGTCGAGGCTGAGAGCCAGAGCCTTTGCCAGGGGCTGGTTTATGACATGCAGGTGCCGGTTCTTATAGTTGTTGAGCGTGGCGAAGGCACGGTAATCCCGGAAGAGGCCAGATTTGTCGATTTTTCACGGCCAGACCGCTTCTTTGTTTATGTCGTGAAAGACAACGTGGCGGTTCGCACCTCGGTTGCGCCCGTTCTCGATGGTGACAACGGCATGACTCTGGTAAATGCGGCTGAAATTCCCGCCGGAACGGTGCTCGCTGTAGGCTCTTATCTTGAAAATATAAGACTGCCGGCGTCTTTCGCAATCGAGGTGGTCAGATGAATATTGTTAAAACAGTCATTGAAAGGCCGGCCTGGGCAATCGCTTTCTGGTTGTTGATCGGCGCAATAGGTCTGGTTTCATACAATTTTATGCCCATCGACCTTTTTCCTGACACCATGCCGCCGCAGGTCGTCGCCATGACGGTGGTGCGCGGTGCCTCTGCCGATGATGTCAACCGCCGCGTCACGACCCTGGTCGACCGTGAACTTAAAGGTCTTAAAGGCATTGTCAGAGTCGTTTCTACTTCACGTGACGAGGTTTCTTCAGTAAACGCCCAGTTCGACTACGGTACTGACATGTCGCAGGCGATGACCGACGTTATCAATGCGGTAAACCGTGTTACCCGCAATTTCCCTTCCGGAACCCAGCCAACCCAGTTTTTTCGCATAACCGACGCCAATCGGCCGGTCGTGACTCTGGCACTCAAACCTGCTCCTGGCTCTTCGCTCGATCTGAAGGCGATTCGTATTCTTGCTGAAAACGACATCAAAGAAGATCTGCTGCGATTGCGTGGCATCGGTAGAATAGATGTCTTTGGCGCCAATGAGCCTGAAATACTTGTAAGAATGGATCTTGAAAAACTGCGGCAGTTCAAAATTGCGCCGGCGCAGGTTTTAAAGGCTATTGGTGCCCAGAATACCTCTCTGCCGGGTGGCTATCTTGAAAACGGCGGGCGGGAATCTCTGGTTAAAACGCTTTATGAGGCGCGCACTCCCGAACAGCTGGCCGTATTGCCAATCAGAGTGCAGAATGGCGGGGTCATAACCCTGGCTGACGTTGCATCGGTCACCCTTGGTATCAAGACTCCGCGCAGCATTTATCATGGTAACGGTTCAGCAGCCATCGCCCTGAACATTCTCAAGCCTGAAGATGGTTTTGCCGTCGATGGCATCAACAGCATTAAAAAACACCTGCCAGAGCTGCAGAAACGCTACCCTGAGATTGACTTTGCCATTACCACCGATCAGGAACCAATAATTTCTGTTAATGTCAGAGGCATGAAGGATTCGCTGTTTTCAGCTGTCTGGCTGACGATGCTGATAGTTTTCGTATTGTTGCAGAATCTGCGTGCCTCTGTTGTTGTCGGTGTTTCGATTCCGTTATCATTTCTCTCGGCCTTCGCTTTTCTTTATTTTACCCCCTTCACCCTCAATATGGTGACGCTGTCAGGCCTTATTATAGCGGTTGGGATGGTGGTTGATGCGTCGATTGTCGTTGTCGAAAATGTTTATCGCCATCTCGAAAACGGTGAGGCGAATCTGGAAAGGGTGGTTGCCGGCACCGAAGAGGTGGTCTTTTCAATCTGGGGCGGTATGCTGACCACTGTCGTTGTCATGATACCGATCATGTTTGTCGGCGGTTACGTTCAGCAGGTGCTTAGACCATTGACCATGACCATTTCGGCAACGCTGGTGGGTTCTTTCTTTGCGGCGGTGACGATTGTTCCGATTCTTCTCAAAAAACTGCTTGTTGACATGCACGTCAAAGCCGAAAAACTTGAAGGTGCAGAAGAAGACCAGAAGGCAGGTTTCTTTTTTACGATCATCAATCGCCTGCTTGAAGCTTCAGTTAATATCTATCTGAGCCTTCTGCATCTTGGTCTAAAGGTCAGGGTGCCGCTGTTTATCGCATCGTTCATCATTCTGGCCTTGAGCGCGCGCACGGTTCTGCCTCTGGTAGGCCGGGAACTCATGCCGCGTATGGATACCGGCATGATCATCATCAAGGCAGATCTTCCGCCGTCGATGACTGTCGGTGAGGTCGAAAAGAGCATCGAAAAAATCGAGAAAATCGTTGGTGAAAACCCGCATGTATTGAATATCTCAACGGTGGCAGGTTCTGAACCGGGTCAGATAAGTTTTGGCGCCGGTGGGCAACTTTTACAGCAGGTTGATATGCAGGTGCGACTTATCACCAGAGACCGCCGCTCTCAGACAATCTGGGAAATCACCCGCGACTGGCGGACAAAACTGCATCAGATACCGGAGCTTGTTTCGTTTTCTGTTTCTGAATTTGGTGCTACGCCTATGGCGACAACCCGCGCCCCGATTGACGTCATGCTCAGCGGTCGCGACCCGGATGTGCTGTATCAGCTTGCCGAAAGTCTTGATGCTAAGCTGCGCAGTATCAAGGGTTTGCAGGATCTGCGCTTTACCTGGGCCAAAAGCAAGCCTGAGACTCACTTTATGCCTGATCTCAGCATTACCGGGCGCTACCAGCTGACACCCGTAGAGCTTGGCGAATTTCTCGGCCTGACCTTTTCGGGCAGAATTCCGGGGGTGCTGAAAATGAAAGGGCTTGTCGACCTGTCGATTCGTGCCGAGCTTGGCGAGACCGGCAGCCGCTGGCAGAGAGCTGTTGATGATCTGGTAATTCCCGGCCCGTCCGGTGAACTTTTTCTGGGTTCGCTTGGCACGTCGAAGCAGGTTCTGCAGCCAACCCTGGTAACCAGAGAGAACCTTTCCGAGACAATCGATATTATCGGTTTGAACTCGATTCGGCCACTGTCTGCGGTTGCGGCAGATGTTTCAGAAGTTCTTGCCGGTTCGTCACTTCCCGAAGGTTATCGGGCCGAGTTGTCAGGAACGATGGCTGACATGGCTGAAACTGCCCGGCGCCTTGGCAAAGTTCTCGGACTTGGGCTGATGATGCTGTATATAGTTCTGTATCTGCTGTTTGAAAGCTGGTGGCGGCCGTTTCTGGTAATGGCTACGATTCCGCTTTCTCTGATCGGAGCTCTATGGGGGCTGCTGATTTTCGACAAACCCATGTGCATGCCGGCCATGATGGGAATAATTCTTCTCGGGGGAACGATTGTGAACAATGCGATCATTCTTATCGACTTTATCGACAATGCTATAAAAAACGGAGTTGAACGGCGTCAGGCACTTGAAGATGCTGTCAGAACCAGATTCAGGCCAATTCTGATTACCACCCTGTCGACGATTCTTGGTCTTGTCCCGCTTATTTTCGAGCAGGCTGTGGGTCTCGAGCGCATGTCGCCGCTGGGAGTTGTTGCTTCAGCCGGTCTGCTGGTCGGAACGGTGATGACCATGGTCATGGTTCCGGTTCTTTATGACCTGATCATGAGTATTGTCGACCGATTTTCTGGACTGCGGGTTGCAGCTGCCGGCAAAACAGCGGTTGTGCTTCTGATCGCTCTGCTTCTTGCCGCGACGGCTCGGGCTGAGGGAATCACTGTCGACGAGTGTCTGCAGAGTGCTCTGGCTTCAGCGCCAGTCATGCTGATTTCAGAAACTGAGATTGAGACAGCGGATGGGCAGGTGAAACAGGCTGCTGCAGCGCTGCAACCTTTGGTCAGACTTGGCGCCGTGGCCCGCCACTGGGATCAGAGGCGCCCGGGAGTGCTTGGGGCGATACCCGGCGCCCCGCAGTTTTTTGATGAGAATCTCAGCGAGACACAGCTGCAGCTGCGCCAGTTGCTCTGGGACTCTGGCCGGGCAAGATCGGCTCTAGATGCGGCCAGATTTGAAAAAGATGCGCGAAAACATCAGAAAGAAAGAATCGAGCAGGAAACAATCTTTGCCGTGTTATCGGCTTTTCTAGAAGTCTTAAGCCAGCAGGCGGTCATAGTGGCGGTGGCAAGGAATGTCGAAGATGTAAGCGCAGCTTTGACGCGCATGCGTAAACTGAAAGAAGTTGGTCGTGTCGCTAATGTCGATGTTCTTCGCCTGGAAGTGCGTGAGCAGGAAACTCTGGCGCAACAGGAAACAGTTCGCCATGGTCTGGTTGCCAATCTTGCCCGTCTTGCACGTATCTGCGGTATGAAACGGCCGCCGGACAAGGTTGCTTCAGAGGGAATCGAAGCCTATGTTACGTTAACTGATCAGACAGAAGGTGAATTGCTTCAGACTGCCTTGCAGCAACGTTCTGACATTATCGCCGGGCGACTGAGAGTTGCGGGGGCCAGACAGGCGGTCAAAGCTTCTGACGCCGGTCAGCAAACGGTCGTGAATCTTCTCGCAACTGGCAACAGCTTTGGCAATGATGATGGCCGTACCCTAAGTAATGGCTTCGTTGGTGTCGAATTCAGCTGGCAGTTGACTGATGGCGGTGCTGCCATTGGTCGCCGCCGCCAGGCTCTTGCGGCCGCAGAAAAGGCAAAGCAGCTGCTTTCTGAAACCGAATTGCGGGTTGCCGAACAGATTCGTATCGGCATTTCAGCTGCACAAACGGCGATTGCACGTTCAGAACGCAGCCGTCGGGCGCTTGAACTGGCAGAAGAAGCTTATCGTATTCAGAACCTGAACTATGAAAACGGCAAAGGCACGGTTAACGATCTTCTCGATGCCCAGGCTGCTCTGTTTAACGCCAGAGCGCAGCTTGTCAGAGACGAGAATGACCTGCTCACCGCCAGAATGGCCCTGTCGCTGGCGTCGGGTCGTCTGCATAAAACAGACTCCGCCGTTATCGAGGCTGTTGACGAGCCCGAAACGGCGGAGCCGTGAAATTGCTGAAGGGTTATTTTGCGTCGGCGGCCGGCTGCAGAGGTATCACCTTGAACGGGTCCTTGATCTGACCATCACGATCAGCGATGCCGAGACCGATGGCAACGATTTTGCCGCTGACAGGTTTGGCAAAACCGCTGGCCGCATGTTTTTCGAGAAAACTTTTCAGCTTCGCTTCGTCAGATTTTGCGAGCAGGGTAAGATGTGGGTTGAATTCGCCATAGACGTTCGGGCTGCCATATTTGGTGATATATTCAACCTTTGTCGGGTTATCCTTGGCCCATTCAGGCACAAAATCTGAAGGCGAGCGCAGTGACGCCAGTTTTTCGACGGCGGCGTCACAGAGAGTCTGCAGATTGCTGTTGCGGTCAAGGTTCAGAAAAAACCAGCTGCCTGAGGTAATTTCGAGGCCGGTACTTTGAATATCGAAAGCTTTGGTATTGCTGGCGATTTCGGCAACGATCGAGGCGACCTTTTCGAGGCTGCCGACCGGATACTGGGTCATATAAAGCGTACAGTGAATCTGAAAGCCACGCAGCGGAAACGATTCGAGTCCTTCTTCCTGCATCAGGGTGGTTGCGGCTTCGCGGCAGGCGGTTTCGATTTCGTTCGAAACGACTGCAAAAACATTTATTTTTTCTGATTCGGGCGCTTTGGCGGTCTGGGCTCTGGCGACGCCTGCGGTTATGATGATGATCAGAATGATCAGTAACGGAACGGCAATGAAAAGGCTCGTTTTTCCAGAAGCGAACATGAAATATTCTCCGTTTTCTTTATTTGCTATGCTTCAGATTGCTACTTTTAGGCCCCGGTGTCAAGTCAGCCACTCTGATCGCAGGGCAAACGCACTAAAATGCTTGTGTCTCTCGTCAGAACTAGAATCCCGCCACCCGCCTTCGCGAGTGCAGGCTTTGCAGGATGACGTAACCGGGCTAAAAGAAAAATTGCTGCCGATGGCAGCAACGAAAAAGTTTTTGCAAAGTCTGTCATTGCAGGTATGGCGATGACAACGCCGTTTTGTTCTTCAACCGTCAATTACGAACAGTGATATAACCTGCACTGAAAATATGATAAATGCAACGTGCAGACAAGGTGCAACTGGCTCTTGAAAACAGATCAGGCAGCCTGCCGATGACAGGCTGCCTGATCTGTTGCGTGTTACAAAAAATATGTATTTATTCAACCACTCTGGTTGCGCAGAGTTTATCGTGCAGGGTTTTCTTTTCGCCGAAAAATATTGCCAGATTGCCGACGATGCTCAGCGTTGAGAGTATATATAAGGCGCTTCGCTTGAACACCAGAAGCATTGGCAGGCTGGTGCCGCCATCGTCGGTGATTACCGCGTTACCTGAGGCAATCTGTCCCGGGCTTGCCTGTTTCAGTTTCCAGAACAGGGCGAAATACAGCCACCAGAGTATGAACGGGTAGTAGATATTCTTTTCGATGATCCATTCAGCGACGCCAAGGCCTCTTACATAGTGAGATTTACCGCCAACGAATTCCATTTCCCAGTCTGAATGATTGGTTTTGATTTCGCTGTATTCACTGACAGTGGTCGGGCCATAGACAATTCTTTGCACCGGCCACCAGAGTCCGCGCAGTGACAGAGATATCAGCAGCAGAATCACCAGATCGATGAGACCGCTTTTAAATCTTGATTTGACCGACGCGTCATTGAAATTCTGTTTCTTTTCGAGAACGGTTTTCTGCCCGAAGGTCTTGGCGAGGGAGTTCTGCAGATTGCCGATCTGTTTTGTGGCTTTGTTCAGGTTATCGCCGATCTGTTTCGAGGCCTTGTTGATATTGTCGCCCCAGTTGGTCTGGGTGAGAAAAGAACCTACCGATTGCGCCCATTCATTGAATTTTGCATTGGCGTCGTTCGAGTCTGGATCAAGGTCTTTGGCGTTGATGACTTTTTCAACGAGGGAAAGCAGCTGTACCGGGAGTTTGTTGAGTTTCTGCTTTTCGAGGGGAACTTTGTAAACATTAACCGGTTCTGGTACACCCTTTAGCTGCTTTGGCCCGATTTTTTCGGCAACGATTTCAGTGCGGTCCATCAGCAGGTTGGTTGACTCGCTGATGCCGATCGAACCACCCGGAAAGCAGTCGAGGGCTTCCATGCGGGCCGTGATGTTTACCGCGTTGCCGAAAATGTCGCCACCTTCAAGGGTTACGTCCCCCGAGTTGATGACAACTCTGAGATTGAGGTTGTTGGCCTTGTCGGTCATGCGCTGATTGTATTCTTTCAGCAGCAGCTGAATGATGATGGCGCAGATTACCGCATCGGTGGCGCTCGGAAACGTACAGAGAAAAGCATCACCGATCGATTTGACGATGGTGCCGCGGTAGAATTCGATGACCGGTCGCATCAGCCGGTTGTGGCGTCTGATGAGGTTGACGACGTCTTCGCGGCTTGCTTCTGCCACTGCGGCAGAATAACCCTGGATGTCGGTCAGCATGATCGACAGGTTCTGTGATCTGACAGCAGGAGGCATAATCAGTTAACTATCCTTATTTCCGGTTCTGATGAAAGATTGATGATTACCTCGCGAAAGCGGCGCAGGGTTTTTCTTGCCTGGAGAACGGTTTCTTCGGGCAGTTTTTTCGTCTGCAGCAGGGTTATGATGCGACGTGGTTCGATAACCAGTTCAGAGGTTTCGGGAAGAGTTTCGTCGCTTACCAGGCGGTCGATGGTGGCTGAAAACACCTGGATTTCGAAGTCATTCATCGGTTCGGCCAGATTGACGCTTTCGTCTGAAAGTGCCTGAACAATCAGTTCTGACACCTGTTTCTGCAGTTCTGTTCGGATCATTTCACGTCTCCAGTGCTGATTTTTTGCAGCTTTCGCCAGAGATTATACTCTTAGAACAAAAAAAAAGCCAACCTTCGCTGAGAGGTGAAAAAAACGGCGGGTCATGATAGTCTGTAAATGATGCAGAAAGCAATTAATGATAACAAACACAAACCTGAACTGATGGCGCCTGCGGGCGATATGATCAGCCTGCGTGCCGCACTGGATGCCGGTGCAGATGCGGTCTATTTTGGCGTGGTCTCGATGAACATGCGCGCCAGTGCCAGGAATTTTGCGGTCGAAGATCTGCCCGAAATCGCGAAAGTCTGTCATGCTGCCAGGGCCAGAGCTTATCTTGCCCTCAACACCATCATTTATGATCGTGAAGTTCAATTGGCTGAATCTCTGGTAAAAGCTGCGGCCTCTGCCGGTATCGATGCGGTTATCTGCTGGGATTTCGCTATTCTAGAACTGGCGCTGCGTTACCGGATTGCGCCTTTTATCTCGACCCAGATGTCGGTCGCCAATTCGGCCGCTTTGCTTTTTCTCTACCGCCAGTTCGGGATCAGACGCTTTGTTCTGGCCAGAGAATGCACACTTGAAGAGATAATTTCAATACGCAGTCACCTGAAAGCCGCCCTGGGTGACGAATTCGAAAAAATTGAGCTCGAGGTGTTTGCGCATGGGGCCATGTGCGTTTCGGTCAGCGGCCGCTGTTTCATGTCGCAGTTTCATTTCGATGCCTCGGCCAATCGTGGTGAATGCCGGCAGCCCTGCCGCCGGGAATATCTGATCAAAGACGTTCGTGACGGCAAAGAATTCATGCTGGGCCAGGACTACGTCATGAGCCCGAAAGATCTTTGTACATTGCCGTTTCTCGATCAGCTTCTCGCTGCCGGGGTCGACAGTCTCAAGATCGAGGGGCGTGGCCGCAGCCCTGAATATGTCAGTGAGGTGACTGCCTGTTATCGGCGGTTTATCGATTTTTATCATGAGCAACGCGGTGCTGCAGATTTTGCGCAGCAGCTGGCCAGTTTGAAAAATGAGTTGATGGCGCGTCTCGATGCGGTTTTTCACCGCGGCTTTTCTGATGGCTTTTTCTTTGGTCGTCAGATTGCCGAATGGACCGGCGGAAACGGTTCGAAAGCCACGCACCGCAAAGTGCATGTCGGAGTGGTGACCAATTTTTTCAAAAAGGTCATGGTGGCTGAAATCAAGGTTGAGGGTGCCGGTTTTGTTGCCGGTGAAGAGCTGATGTTTCAGGGCTCGGCAACTGGTGTGATCAATCTGAAGGCCGAATCGATCGAAGAAGCCTTTAAACCGGTACAGCAGGCTGCAAGAGGGGCTCTGGTCGGGGTCAGGCTTTCTGGTCTGGTGCGCGAGAACGATCAGGTTTACAAGATGGTGCCGGTTGAAGAGGTCGAGAACGCCAGACAATGATGTTTTTCTTGAGAATGTTTCTCGGAATAAGAAGATGAGGATTTTGGTATGAATAAAAAGACCTGCTGTGGCTGTTTCGGTCTTGGGTGTTTTCTGATCATAGTGGCTGTCGTGGTTGGCGGCTATTATGGCGTGAATTTTCTGCACGAGTCAGGCCGTGAATTTGCTGCCGAAGGCCTCGAAAAGAGCATTGAAAAGGTCACGCAGATGGCCTTCAGCGATGCCGATCAGGCTGAAATCAACCAGGCAGCCGCTGAAACGGCTGAAGAGATCAGATCTGGCAAAATCGGACTGGTCAATCTTCTGACCAATGCCACCAGTCAGCTCGAAACCAACCTGCATGTCAAAGCGATGCTGCTTGCTTTCTACCGCCAGAATAAGATGGCGGGTGAAGCCGGTCAGGGCCTGCCGGTCGATGCCGAAAACGATCAGATCGTGCGCCGGCTTATTTATGGCCTGACCGAAAAGCGCGTTCCGATCGAAGATGTCAGCTCGATTACAGCTCTGATTTTTGAGCGCTATACCGAAACTACCGGCGGTGAGGGCAAGGTGAAGCGAACTATCAGTCTGCAACGCCTCAAAACCGGACTTTCAAAAGAAGAGCTGCAGAAGAGTCTGAATATGATGAAAGAGGTTGTCGAACGCAATGCGATCGAGGCCCCGGCCGAAGACTACGATGCGACGGCTGCGGTAAAGAAGGATTTTCTCGAACTTTTCAGAAAACTTAAGCTTGGAGAGCAGAAAGATGTCGACAAAAAATCACAGCAGCCGCCCGCTGCAGCTGCAGAAGCCGAATCTGAGCCCAAACCCGCAGCCGGCACAGGGAAATAACTGGCAGCAGTTCTTCGATATCATCGCTCCGGTTTATGAGCGCGAGGTTTTTACACGCAACACGGTTGCAGAAATTGACTTCATGGTTGAAGAACTGAAACTTGAAGCCGGTGCCAGAGTGCTCGATATGGGCTGCGGTACGGGCCGACATGCTGTCGAACTGGCTCGGCGCGGCTATCAGGTGACCGGTGTCGATATTTCTGCCGGCATGCTGGCGCAGGCAAAAGCAAATGCAGATCGTGCCGGGGTTCGGGTTGATCTGATTCATTGCCCGGCACAGGATTTTGTGACGCAGCAGCCTTTTGATGCGGTTTATTCGTTCTGCGAAGGGGCACTGTGTCTTTTTGCCGATGAAGACGACATCTGGAGCAAAGATATGGCGGTTTTTGCAGCCATGGCAGAAGCTCTTAAGCCAGAAAAACCTTTTATGGTAAATCTTTTAAGCGCATTTCGTCTGCTCAGGTCGATATCAGATACCGATGTGACGAAGGGCGATGTCGATTTGCTGACTCTGACGAGCCGGTTCGAGACGCATGTCGAAGTCGATGGCCGAAAGGTCGGTGTCAATGCGATCGAGCGCTATTACACGCCACCTGAGATTGTCAGAATGATTAACCGTGTCGGGCTCAAAGCTGACCATATTTATGGCGGCACCGCCGGCAACTGGCGCCGTGGCCCGATCGAACTCGATGAATATGAATTCATGGTCATCGGTCACCGCAAACCTTTGAAAAAGTAAGAATTCCTTTCAGCCCCCTGTCACATTTGAAACGGTGATTTACCCGTCATTTCAAATTCTACAGCCAATGGATGTGGCACTTGCCTGGAGCTTTGCGGGTTAACAACGGGGTACGTGCCGCTGGTGATTTTTCAGCATCGACTGCCGGAAATTTGACATTGCGGAAATTTCGGCAAGGTACGTCGTCTTGCGAAAAGTCTTTATTTATGAGGTTTTCTGAAGGAAAATAAAATCTGGCATGCAAGTTGCATATAATGGCGCATCATTTATTCATTATTGCAGTCCGATATCTAATAAGTAATAAGTTCAATCAGGAAGGTGTCTAACATGCGCAAAGTCATCATGAGTTCAGTTCTCGCCCTCTCTCTGGTAGCTGCCCCCTCATTCGCCGGCAACCCCAATCAGTCAGGTCAGTCTTCGCAGTCAGAACAGTCAAGCCAGGCTTCACAGGCCGGTCAGTCAGAACAGTCAGGTCAGGCCGAACAGGCTGGTCAGGCTTCTCAGTGTGGTCAGCACAAACCCGGTTTCCTCAGCAAAATGAAAGCCTCTTTCAAAAAGGGTTTCGAAGCTGGTAAAAAAGTCGGAACCAAAGCTCACGATGCAGTTCAGAACAAGGTAATGGATGCCGGCACCTCGGTTAAAAAAGCCGTATGTGGCAAAAAAGACAAGACTTTCGTAAAAGGTCACTATGACAAGAACGGTAAGCACGTTAAAGGTCACTGGAGAAATCTCGAAGCCAAAAAAGATTGCAAAAGATAATCTTTTAAGACCCTGATTTATAAAGACACCTCCGGGTTTCTGCCTAAGCGGCGGAACCCGGAGATGCTTTTAGCACTGAAAACCAGGTGCCGAGCAGAAGCAGATTGGCGGCCAGCAGAAACCCCAGCCCCGAATAAAATTGATAACCGGAAACCGCGTAGATGAATATGCTCTGCAAAAGTGCGGCGGTGATGACACACCAGCGCTGCCCCTGGGTAACGGCTTTCTGAAACAGCAGAACCACGCAGAATGGCAGGTAAACAAAATAGTGCGGCCACGAGGTGTTGATTAACAGCGGAAAAGTCAGCAGCAGACCGGCGGCGGCCAAAATATGGTCCTGTGTTCCGGCCTTATACAGACGGTGAAGTCTGAAAAGAACCGCGAGAAAGATGCCAAGACCCAGCAGCGTGAGAACCCCGCGGGCGGGTCCGTCGGGTTCAATACCAAAAAGCCGCATGACAACATGTGGGAAAAACTGCGAGTTCAGGTCGAATGCGACCCAGTCTAGAGCATAGGTCATTTCTTCGTTAACCAGACGGTAAAACTCCATGGTTGTGCTGAAACCAAGAACCGTAGCCGGCAGACACAGCCCAAACAACAGCAGGCATAAAGCATAGCGGCCAATGAAGCGAAAGTCGCGGTTTATCAGAAAATACAGCATCAGAACGCCCGGGTAATACTTTATCAGCGTCGCCAGACTCAACATGATGGCTGCGGGCCATTTCTGCCCGCGCTCGTAGAATACCAGCCCGGCCAGGCAGAAAAGGGTCAGCAGCACGCTGACCTGGCCCCACTTGAGATTGTGCCAGAGCGGAAAAGACAGCAGCGTGAGCAGGATATAGAGAAAAAACCAGATTTTGCGGCCGCCCCGCCTTGCCAGTCTGATTGCCGGCATCAATAGAAGCAGGGCAATGCCGAGGTGCTGCAGGATCTGCCAGCGAAATCTGGCATCGGATATTGAGTCGGGTGTGAACGGCTGTAAAGCAAGTGCGAACGAAGGCGTGTAGAAGTAGCCGCCGAGTGGTTGGCTGTGTTTGCTGATCATTCTGCCGGCCGGATAATAATATTCGCAGAAGTCACCGTAGACGCTCGAGGGCTTGTCGGTGGCAGCGATAAAGTTTTCGAGACCACCATGAACACTGTTGAGAATGCCGATCAAAGCCATGATAAATACGGCTGCGAGTATCAGATCACGTGACTGCCAGAAAAATTTTCCGGGGTTGATGCTGTTCACGATTTTCCTTTTCTAAACAAAGTCTCTAAACTGTTATACAATATCTCTGTACTGGTGATAAGCCTTGCGAAAAAGGCCTGAAAAATCTGGAGGAAATAAGGGTTTGCTCGAATTTATCATGGGTCTTGGGCTGCTGGAAAAGTTTTTTCTTACCTGCGCCCTGAGTGGCACCGTCGTTTTTGTGATCCGCATGGTGCTCATGTTTACCGGCATGATTGGCTCTTCTGACGGTGAAATCGGTGCCGGCGACCATGATGCCCCGGCCGAAATCGGTCATGACGTCTCTGATGTTCACGATGTTTCCGACGTTCACGATGATGTGTCGACCGATATTGGCGGCGATCATGCCGATGGCAGCGGACACGAAGGTCTCGACAACTCCGATCTCTGTTTCCAGTATATTTCAATTCAGGGATTGACCGCTTTTTTCATGATGTTTGGCTGGGTTGGTCTGGCACTGGTGTACGAAAGCGGGTTTCCCGCCTGGATAGCAACTGCCGGCGGCATTGCCGCAGGAGTGCTCACTGTCTGGATTCTGGCGCAGATGTTCCGATTTGCTTCCAGCCTGCAGTGTGATGGCACAATGCGGGTGCGCCGGGCGCTTGGTTCAGGTGGCACCGTGTATTTGAGAATTCCGGCAGAGGGCACCGGGCAGGTTCAGGTCGAGATAGATGGCAGACTGCACGTTCGCGATGCCATTTCCTCAAAAAAAGAAGAGATAAAAACCGGAGAGCAGATAACTGTTGTCTGGGTTCAGGATAACGGTGTATTAATTGTTGAAAAGGATAACAGAGAAGCAGGAGGAAAATTATGTGGCCGATAGTCGTTGCAGCATTAGTTGCAATCATGTTCTCAACCATCGTGTATCTCGCTTCGCGTTACAAGCGCTGCCCCTCGGACAAAATTCTGGTAATTTACGGCAGGGTTTCTGACAACCGTTCGGCCCGCTGTCTGCATGGCGGTGGCGCTCTGGTTCTGCCGTTGATTCAGGATTATGCCTACCTGAGCCTGACGCCGATGACGATCAGCATTCCCCTGCAGAATGCGCTGTCGCTGCAGAATATCCGCATCAACGTGCCTTCGACCTTTACTGTCGGTATCAGCACCGACCCGAAGATCATGAACAATGCAGCCGAGCGTCTGCTCAACCTGTCGACTTCAGCCATGGAAGACATGGCCAAGGAAATTATCTTTGGTCAGCTGCGTCTGACAGTCGCTTCTCTGACTATCGAGCAGATCAACCAGGACCGCGAAAGCTTTCTCGAATCGGTGCGCAAGAACGTTGAGCCCGAACTGAACAAGATTGGTCTGTATCTGATCAACGTTAACATTACCGACATTACCGACGGTTCGAATTATATCGAAAGTATCGGTAAAAAGGCTGCCTCAGAAGCTATCAACCGTGCCAAAGTCGATGTGGCCGAACAGCAGAAACTGGGCGCGATCGGTGAATCAGTCGCCAACCGCGAACGTGCGATTCAGGTTGCGAAAAACCTTGCTGAAGCCGACAAGGGCGAAAAGGAATCAGAAGCTGACCGCCGCATTTTCGTGCAGAAGAAGGAAGCGCTTGCGGTAATCGGCGAGGCCGAAGCCAATAGCGAAAGAACCATTCAGGTCGCCAAAAAGCTGGCCGAAGCCGAAATGGGTGAAAAGAACTCTGAAGCTGAGCGCCGCGTTTACGTGCAGCAGAAAGAAGCCGAAGCCATCGAAGGCGAAAACAAATCGAAGGCTGCCATCGTTATCTCTAATTCAGAACTGATGGTCAAAGAAGCTCAGGCCCGCAAGAGCGCTGAAATTGCCCTGCGCGAAGCTCAGGTCGAAATTCAGAAAGCCCAGTATCTGGCCGAACTCGAGCGCCTCAAAGCCGAAGAAATCGTTAAAAAAGAAATTGAAAAACATAAAATCGAGCTCGACGCTCAGGCCGAAGCCGGCAAGATCAGCATTGAAGCCAAAGGTCACGCCGATGCGCTGTTGCAGAATTACGAAGCCGAAGCCGAAGGCGTCAGAAAAGTGCTCAGCGCCAAGGCGCTTGGTTATGCTGAACTGCTAAAGAGCGTCAACAACGACCCGAAAGCTCTGGCAACTCTGCTGATGGTCGAAAAGATCGAATCTATCGTCGAGAAGCAGGTCGAAGCGATCAAGAACATCAAGATCGACAAGATAACCGTCTGGGATTCAGCCGGCGGCGAAAACGGCAATTCATCGACTTCGAACTTCGTTTCGAGCTTTGTTAAGTCTCTGCCGCCGCTACAGGATGTGGCCGGTATGGCCGGTGTCGAGTTGCCATCGTATCTTGGCCGCATGAAAGAAGGCGAACCGGTGGCCGACGCTCACAAACCGGCGAAGCACGACCCCGCAAACCCTAAGCGCTGATAGCAGTAAATGCAGCAGGGTCGAAGACCTTAAGTGGTTTTCGACCCTGTTCTTTTTTTAGAATGGATTCGGGCATGAACCCTGGAATGCCGGATATGCATTTCGTCGTTCCGGCCCTGTTGCGGAGCTACGGGTTTTTCGGAGGGGTGGCGGCCTGTGAGAGTTCTTCGCTGAGGCGTTTCAGGGCAATGTGGAAATCTTCATAATGCAGTGTCAGCTCAGTTTTAAGCTCATCTATCAGTTTGTGGTTTTCTTCTTTGCAGGCGGTTTCAAGCTTCTGGGCGATGGCAGATACGAGGTTGCCGCCAAGGTTGGCGGTTGAGCCTTTCATGGTATGCGCCGATTTTTTGCAGCCTGAAAAATCCTTTTCTGCCAGGTGTTTTTCAAATTCGAGCAGAGTTTTCTGAAAGTTCTGGTGTGAAACTTCGACGATTTTTTCCAGCGCGGCCGGTTTTCGGGCAAAGATTCTTCTGATTCTGGCTGCGTCAAATACCGGTTCTTCAGGCTCGGAAGATGTCAGCTGCGAAATTTCTACCGGTTGAACCGGGTCGTTGATGTTGGCAGCGTGTGTTTTGATATTGCGCAGAATCTGCAGCAGCAGATCAGGGTTGATTGGTTTCGACAGATAATCGTTCATGCCTGCGACAAGGCATTTTTCGCGGTCGCCGGGCATCGAATATGCAGTCATGGCAATTACCGGCAGTGTCTTCATTTTTTCGACAGCCCGTATTCTTCTGATCACTTCGAAGCCGTCCATTTCTGGCATCTGGCAGTCGAGGAAGACCGCATCGAACGTCTGCTGCTCGAGAAACTCAAGGGCTTCGGCGCCGGAGCCGGAGATAGTGACAGTGCAGCCAAACATTTCAAGAATGCCCCGGGCCACTTCCTGGTTGATTTCGTTATCTTCGACCACCAGTGTTTTCAGGGAAAAATCAGGGGAAAGAGCCTTGAAGCGTCCGCTGGCACCTTTGATTGAATGAAATGCTTCGGTTGACCGCTGTTTTCTTCGACTCAGCATTTCGAGCATGGCTGAGGCGAGTTTGGTGCTGGTCACCGGTTTGCTGATCAGAAAGGATTCTGCCAGTTTGCGGCCGGCGCTGCTGATGGCAGTAAGCTGGCGCGGCGTCAGCAGATAAATTGTTCCCGCAGTGTTGGGAACGCTGTCGGCTATTTGTCGCTCATCTGGTTTCTCGCCAGGTGCCAGGTCGATGATGGCAAGTGTCGGTGCAGTTGGCGAGCTTTCTTTCTGAAGAGTTTCGCGGATCTGGTCGCGGTCGATTAAAATCCATTGCTGATTCCAGGCAGTGAGTATCTCGCTCACGGTATCTGTTACCGGGTTGGCCGGGCCAGCCACAAACACTTTAAGATTTTCTGGAAATTCAGGTTTCTGGCCGATCTGGTTCTCAGAAAGCTTTATGGCGAGGGTGAAGTGAATTTTTGTGCCGAGTCCCGTGGCGCTTTCGAGTTTTATCTCGCCTCCCATGAGCTTTACCAGTTCCTGGCAGATGGTCAGGCCGAGGCCGGTGCCACCAAATCGTCTGGTGATAGAGGAGTCAGCCTGACTGAATTTATCGAAGACAATTTTCTGCTGTTCGGCAGTCATGCCGATGCCGGTATCCTTAACTCTGAAAGTGTAGGACGCGATGTTGTCGGTAGTCGTTCCGGCATTGACTTCGAGGCTGATAAAGCCTTCTTCGGTGAATTTAACAGCGTTGCTGATAAGGTTTACAAGAACCTGGCGCAGTCTGCCGCCATCGACTATGACGTTTTCCGGCACCGAAGGCGGAAATTTGAGGACCATCTCGATCTTTTTCTTTTCTGCCAGCGGTTGCATCAGACTGACGGTTTCTTCCATCAGGCGGCGCAGATTGATACCAAGCGGTTCAAGAACCAGTTTGCCAGCTTCAATTTTCGAAAGGTCGAGCACCGAATTGAGAATATTCAGCAATGAGTGTGAAGAACGGTAGATCAGGTCGGCAAATTCCTGCTGACGCGGGTTGAGTTCGGTGGCCATCAGCAGTTCAAGCATGCCAAGAACGCCGTTCATCGGGGTTCTGATTTCGTGCGACATGTTGGCGAGAAACTCGGTTTTAGCCTGGCTGGCCTGCTGGGCCTGAACTGCCATTTCTTCGGCACGGTTGCGGGCTTCGAGCAGGTTCTGCTGCAGGGCGCGGGTTTCGGAAATATCGATGAGAATGCCGTAGAAACGGTATTCTTCCATTTCGGGGTCTTTAACCTGAGTACCGATGTTGGTGAACCAGCTGTAGCTGCCGTCAAACTTGCGCAGCCGGCAGTCAAAACGCAATTCTTTGCCGGAAACCAGAAATTTACGTACCGCTTCTTTGGCCGCATGCAGGTCGTCAGGGTGGATAACCTGGTAAACCGACTGAATATTCGGCGAAAAAATTTCTGGGTTGTAGCCGAGCAGATTCTTGATATGGCTCGACCAGTAAAAGCGCCGCTCTTCCGGAACATATTCCCAGCTGGCAGCATGGGCAGCGGTGAGTGCGTGCACGTTCCGTCCTTCTTCCATACGCAGGGCCATGGCATTTTCGTGTTCGACAGTGGTGTTGCGGAAAAAGCCTATGAGCCTGATGTGGCGGCGGTTGCTGCCAAAGTAGTTGCGCCCGATAAATGAATGCCACAGGTATTTGCCGCCATGACTTTTGAGCCGCACTTCAAACTGACAGTTCTCGACTTCGGCGATATTCTTGATCAGATGCATGTCTTCGGGGTGAATGATATCGAAGCCGACCTGTCTTTGCTGGCTTACTTCAGCGGGGTCGGTATAGCCAAGATTATGATATAGGTCGTCAGGAGTACTGTTGGTGCTGGTTTCGAAGTCGTATTCCCAGAGGAAAAGGCCGGCGGAGTCGAGAGCCAGCTTCAGTCTGTCGCGATAATCGAGCAGCTGTCTGAAGTCGTTGCTGCGCTCGATCATCGAGCCAAAAATGTCGGCAGCCAGTTCGAGAGCCGAAATCTCGAAGTCGAACCAGCGGCGTTCTTCTGAGAGAACATGCACCTCAAGACAGCCCCAGAACTTTTTATGCACGAAAATCGGAATGATGAGCAGAGACTTGAGGCCGACCGCACGCAGGTTGGCCTGAATATCGGCAGAAAATTCTGCAAGGTTTCTTCCGATTCCGGAGCCATTCAGCAGCTTCGAAGAGTTGTTGCGGATAATTTCATAGACGAGGTCAGCGGTCTGGCGGTGACAGTGATTCTGATTGCGGCAGTAGCATGAAAAACATCTGAATGAAATCGAGGCGCTGTCCTGCAGATCGTTTTCGCCGCGTTTGATCAGACCGATGCGGTCTGCGCCAACAGCAACGGCTATGGCATCGAGGGCGACCGGCATCGACTCTTCGACCGAGGTCTCGGCCCCGACTACCAGATGGGCTGCCTCTGCTATGCATGAGATCAGCTTTTCGCGCTGTTCCTGAATCTGGCGGGCCCGGTGACTTACCGAAACATCGCGGATGATGCCGACCAGACGAGGTTCTTCACTGTCGCGCAGCCGGCAGGTTACGCGAATAATTTCGCCAAAAATGGTGGTGGAGTCAGGCAGGTCAATTTCGCGGGCAAACTTTTCGGTGCCGATTTTTTCTGGTAAAAGCGGTATTGCTTCGAGTATTGGCTCCATACCGGGAAAAGCTTCGGCATCTGTTTTGCCGGCGATCTTGTCAGGGTCGCAGCCGAAGCTTCTGGCGAATGACTGGTTGCAGAGGAGGTAGTGCCCCTGAAAGTCTTTTACAAAAATGAAATCAGGAATTGAGTCGATGAGGTGTTTCAGAAACGAGCGCTGACTGGCAAGTTCTTCGGTGACGTTGCGCAGGCGACGGTTGAGTGCGAGAAGATAAAAGATAACCAGGCCGAGAATGACCATGGAAACCATGAAAATGGCGAGCCAGTTGCGAAATCTGCTGATCAGGTTTGCCACCATCGAGTTGTCGCTACTGTAAGGCTCTAGATTCAATACCTGCATCAGCTGGTGAACCTGGGCATAATTAGCCGCGATACCCCAGGTCATTTTTTTGGGGGCATCGACATCTGACATCTTGAGAATGGCCAGGGTTACTCGCTCTACCAGGTTCTCGTTGGTGTGTCTGACTCTTGCAAACGACCATTCCGGGTAAAGCCTGGTAGAACAGGCGAATGGCAGCGCATTGGTATGCAGATAAAGCTCGCGACTGAAGTTGATCGAACTCATGTCGAATTTGCCTGCTTTTGCGAGCAGTTCAAGGCTGGAGGTGCGGCAGATACCGAAGTCAGCCCGGCCGGAGAGAACATCATCGACAAGTTTTTCGATATCGGCCTGATGAGTAATTTCGCGGCAGGCCTTGCGCAGGTCTATGCCACGTTCGGCAAATTCGCGTGCCGCTGCCAGCCAGCCACCGATCGACTGTACTGGCCCGGCTACCAGTTTTTTATTACGTATATCCCACAGGGATTTTATGTTTTTGTCGTTGGCGCGCCAGAAAATAACCGAGCCAAACAGGTTATCGAAGGCCTCGATCTTCTCACTTTCGCGTTTGAGAGTGGCAAATACCGTAAGATTACCTGCCATACTGGCTTCGACATTGAAAATCGGACTGGCAATGACGAAATCAACATCGCCATCTTCAACGGCTGTGCGCAGTTCGTTCCAGCCCATCATCTGCAGCTGAAAAAGATGCTCGGGAATCTCACGGTTCAGAAACTCTATGGTTTCGTGCCATTCGTAGTTCCAGCCGCCGATGCTCTCTTTCTTGAGCACGCCGATCTTGATTACGCTTGGCTCCTGATCGGCAAGCAGCTGTGAAAAGACAAAAAGAGCCGAAAAAACAAGCATTACAGCCACTCTTAAGAATGCTGAGGCTTTTTTTCGGCTCATTCCGGCCTCCTGTTTTTCAGTTTATCAGAGAGGAGCTCCGCAGTCAGGGCAGCCTTTCCAGCCTGCTTCAATTGCCCTGCCGCAACTACGGCAGGAATTGCGCAGATGTTCAAGGCAGAACGGGCAGAAACTGAAGTTACGCCCGACCATTTTACCGCAGTTCGGGCAGGAAGCCATGTTCTCTTTGCGAACATGCGCCGGAAGCGCGTTTTTGGCAGGAAGCTCATCGCGTTCACCAAGCTGACTCAGCGAGAGGATTGCCGCAGTGCGAACATCTTCGGATTCGTCGTTGAGCATGGTCATCAGTGGTGCCAGGGCCCGCTTGTCGGCAAGTGACCCAAGGGCCTGGCAGGCCGCCGAACGCACTGCCGACTGTGAATCCTGCAGGCATTTAACAATCTCTTCAAAAATTTTCGGCTCGCGCGACTGGCCAAGCAGTTTTACTGACCAGTAGCGGGCGTCGACATTGGCGCCGCGAATGGCAGAAATCAGTTCTTCTGAAACACCGATACCCTGTGCCCATATAGAATCGGCCGCAGTTTTTCTGATGATCCAGGATTTGTGAGCGAGATAGCTGACCAGCAGGCGGTGCGCTTCGGTGTTTTCAACCATGGCCATCGCCTTGATCGCTTCGAGCTTAGATTCCATGGGGGCGGTTTCGACGATACGGGCAAATCTGGGTACCAGATCAGGAGTCGCCTGATCTGCGAGCAGTTTGATGATCCAGAATTTGGCTTCGTCACTGCTGGTATCGAGAGCTTCAGATACCGCCTGCGGATTACAGAGGTGAATCTTTTCAAGGCTGTCGAAAGCCGCCTTGCGCACCGGCCAGTTCTGTTCTTCGAGCAGATGCAGCAGAGCAACGACCATGCGCGGGTCATTGATGCTCTGAGCGGCACGAATGGCCGCAAGTCTGATTTTCTGGCTCGGGTGTTTGAAGATGCGCACCAGATACTGCACGGCTTCGCCACCCATATTGCCAAGGGTCTGAACCATCCAGTAGTCAACGTCTTCTTCGTTCTCGGGAACCATCGACATCAGCTTGTTGAGCGAGCCGGGGCCTAGTCGGCCGAGAACCATCGAGGCACCGCGACGCATGTTCCAGGTATCTGAAGTCAGGGCCTTTACCAGCCAGGGCAGCGCCTCGTCTTTGTAGTTCAGCATGGCTTTGCTGACATCGGCGAGGATGTCGTCGTTTTTGCAGTTGAGAAGTTCTGTCAGAATCGGCATGGCTTCTTCGACTGCCAGAGATTTCAGTTCGCTGAAGGCGGCCTTGCGAATGTCTGACTTTTCGCTGGCAAGTTCCCGGCGCAGTTTGGCGACATCAATCTTGCTCATGGTTTTTTCCTGTTTCATTAAGATTAGTAAGACATCGGCATTACGACGTATTTGAAATCGGATTCGGGGTTACCCGGGCGCATCAGGCCGGGGTAACTCGGGGTGGTCATTTCGATGACGACTTCTTCGTCAGCGGTTACGGCAAGAAAGTCCTGCAGAAACTTGACGTTGAAGGCGATGTTGATCGGCTCACCGGTCAGTTCAGACTGAATGAACGATTCGGCCTTGCCCTGCTCTTTGGCATCTGACCACACCCGCGTTTCGTTGGCCGTGACGTCGAAGTGCACCAGGCCGCTGATGTTGCGGGCGATCGGCACCACGGCCTTGAGCGACTGGTTCAGTTCTTTGCGGTTGAGCTTGAGAATGCGGCTCGATTCTTTCGGCAATACCCGGTTGTAGTCGGGAAATTTGCCGTCGACGAGTCTGGTGATCAGCTGAAATTGAGGTGAGCTGAATACCAGCTGTTCTTTATACAGGCCGATAATGACCGTTTCATTGCTGTCGAAAAGCTTGTTCAACTCGGCAACTGCCCGCGATGGAACGATGAAGACGCGGCGGAAATTCTCGGGAACCGCAATATTCTGAATGCGTGTTACCGCAAGTCTTTTGCTGTCGGTAGAGGCCATTACCGGCTTTTCGGCATTGCTGAAGTCGATGCAGATACTTTTCTGTACCGGGTTGCCTTCTTCGATGCTCATTGCTACTGAAGCTTCTTTAAGAGCTCTCGCGAGGTCGTCGCTGCGGGTCTGGAATGACTGCATGCCATCGTCGCTGAGAACCGGCACCGGCGGGTAATCTTCGATGCCCTGAATCTGCAGGTTGTATCGGCTTCTGCCGCTTGAAATGATGATTTCTGAGGATTCATCGCCGCTGAGTTCGAAGGTAACCATGGCTTCGTCATCCGCAGGAATACTCGAAATGATTTCCTGAACCAGCTTGGCCGGAATCGTGAAACTGCCATTTTCGTGAATTTCGGCTTCGATAGTCGAGATCATCATTACTTCTAGATCGGTGCCGACAAAACGCAGCTTGCTATCCTGGGCGGTAATCAGAAGGTTTGCAAGAATTGGCCTGACGCCTTTCATTGCGACAGCTTTGCTGACAATCGCAACGGTTTCAGCGAGGGTCTTGAGTGGCAGTCTGAATCTCATTTTGCGGCCTCCCTGGCGATGCCAAGTTTAACTCTGATGCCGTTGATGTTCCATTCCGAGGCATCACCGGTCTCATTATCGAGGGCGCCAATGTGGCGTGCCAGGGTTTCCTGGGTGATGTAACTGCCATACTGGCTGACTGAATCCTCGATGTCTTTTTTCATGTCTGTATCAATTACATCATATCCGACTTTGATGCGGTCGACAATGTCAAAACCTTTTTCCTTGCGCATGAACTGAATCTTGTTGACCAGCTCTCGGGCGAGGCCTTCAAGAATGAGTTCGCGCGACAGGGTCTTTTTGAGCGCGATGCTGAGAGAGCCTTCAGACTGCACGGCGAAATCGCTCGAAGCCTGCGCCTGCAGATCTACTTCTTCGGGCTTGAGAGTGACCGGCTTGCCGTCGAGTTCGAACTCATAGCCGCCACCTGCGAGCTGTTTGCGCACTTCATTGCCGTCAGCAGCTTCGAGATGTGCCTTGATCTGTGGGATCATGCCTTTGAGCGGGCCCTGCCCGATGGTTCTGAAATTCGGTTTGGCGACGTAGCGAACCAGGCTGGCGGCATCGGCAACGGCGCAGACTTCTTTGATGTTGAGTTCTTCCTGCAGCAGGTTTTCCATGTCTTTGAGGGCGTTGCGCTCGAAATCGTCGGCAATGACGACCTTCATTTCGGCGAGCGGCTGGCGAACCTTGAGGTTGGCTTCGTTGCGGGCCGCGCGGCCGAGCTGAACGACCTTCATGACGAAATCCATTTTGCGTTCGAGCTGTTCATCGATGAGCTCTTCGCGGGCGGTCGGGTAATCAGCGAGATGCACGCTTTCGGGTGCCGATTTATCGACGCTGGCAACCAGGTTGCGGTAGATGTCTTCGGCGATGAAGGGGGTGAACGGCGCAGTCAGTTTGGCCATGCCGACGAGCAGTTCGTAAAGGGTTACGAAGGCGCTCATTGAATCGCTGGCGTTTTCACTGCTCCAGAAGCGGCGGCGGCTGCGGCGAACATACCAGTTCGACAGATCGTCGACGAATTTTTCCATGTGGCCGGTGGCCCAGACGACTTCGAAGCGGTCCATGGCCTTGCGCACTTCATCGGTGGTGTGGTTGAAGCGTGAGATGATCCAGCGATCGATCTCGGGGCGCTCAGAGACCGGGATATTGTGCTGCTGCGGCTGGAATTTTTCGATATTGGCGTAGAGAACGAAGAAGCTGTAGACGTTCTGCAGAGTGCCTAAGTAGCGCTTCTGTGACTCGGCAATCGCTTCTTCGTAGAATCTTCTGGTGTTCCAGGGGGCGGTGCCGCTGTAAAGTGACCAGCGAACCGCGTCAGCACCGTATTTGTCGAACAGCGACATGCAGTCGAGCACGTTGCCCTTCGATTTGCTCATCTTGATGCCGTTTTTATCGCAGATGAGTCCGAGAACGACGACATTCTTGTAGGGCGGTGCCTTGTGCAGGAAAGTGCTGGTGACGAGCAGGCTGTAAAACCAGCCGCGGGTCTGGTCGACCGCTTCGCAGATGAAGTCGGCCGGGAAATTGTTTTTGAAGGTTTCCTGGTTTTCGAAGGGGTAGTGCCACTGTGCGGTGTGCATGGCACCTGAATCGAACCAGCAGTCGATGACTTCGGGCACGCGCTTCATGCTGCCTTTGCATTTCGGGCAGTTCAGTTCGATCTGGTCGACATATGGTTTGTGCAGCTCGATATCGGCAGGAACATTGCGGCCCATTTCCTTGAGATTGGCGACGCTGTCGACGAGATGATGGTGTTTGCAGTCGGTGCAGATCCATATCGGCAGCGGAGTGCCCCAGTAACGGTCGCGTGAAATGGCCCAGTCGATCATGTTTTCGAGGAAGTTGAGGAAGCGGCCTTCCTTGATATGAGCCGGATACCAGTTGATCAGGTCGTTGTTTTTCAGTACTTCGTCTTTGAACGCGGTGGCTTTGATGAACCAGCTGTGGCGTGCGTAATAGAGCAGTGGGCTGTCGCAGCGCCAGCAGTATGGGTAGGTGTGCTTGATTTTTGCCGAGGCCAGCAGGCGTTTGCTGATCTTCAGTTCTTTGATGATTTCGGGGTCGGCGGCTTTGACGAATACGCCCTTCCAGGGGGTGACTTCGTCTTTGAACTTGCCGTCGAGGCCGACCGGCTGAATGACCGGCAGATCGTTCTCTTTGCCGACGCGGTAGTCGTCTTCGCCGAAAGCCGGGGCAATGTGAACGATACCCGAACCGTCTTCGGTCGACACGAAGTCGCCGGCGATGACGTAATGCGCTTTTTTGTCGGGCTTAACGTAGGTATAGAGCTGATGGTAATCGATGCCGAGCAGCTGTTCGCCCTTCATCGTTTCGACGACTTCACCTTCGCCCTTGAGAACTTCGAGGCGGGCTTTGGCGAGAATCAGGTATTCTTCATTGAGTTTGACCTTGACGTAGTCGATGTCTTTGCCGACGGCGAGGGCGACGTTCGAGATCAGGGTCCAGGGTGTGGTGGTCCAGACCAGGAAACTGGTGTTCGGCTGGTCTTTGATCGCGAATCTGACGTAGACCGAGGGGTCTTCGACTTCGCGGTAGCCCTGTGCCACTTCGTGCGAAGAGAGGGCGGTGCCGCAGCGCGGGCAGTAAGGCACGACCTTGTGGCCTTCATAGAGCATGCCTTCTTTCCAGAACTGGGCGAGCATCCACCAGACGGTTTCAATGTATTGATTGGTGCAGGTGATATAGGGGTCATTCATGTCGACCCAGAAACCGCCGCGGGTGACCATGGCGCGCCATTGAGCTTCGTATTTGAAGACGCTTTCACGGCATTTTTTGATGAAATTTTCGATGCCGTATTTTTCGATATCCTGTTTGCTTTCGATGCCAAGCTGTTTTTCGACTTCGAGTTCGACCGGCAGACCGTGGGTATCCCAGCCGGCTTTGCGGCCGACGTGGTAACCGCACATGGTTTTATAGCGGGGAACCAGGTCTTTCATGGCTTTGGTGAGCACGTGACCCGGGTGCGGTGTGCCGTTGGCGGTCGGCGGCCCTTCGAAGAACACAAATCTTTTGCCGCCTTCGCGGTTTTTCATCGATTTCTGGAAAATGTCTTCCTTTTCCCAGTATTTGAGGATTTCTTCTTCGCGTCGGGCTGAAACCGTATTTTCGGGTTTTTCGAAAAGCATTGCAGGTGTCCTTATCTTGAGTTTGAATTTACGCGATATGCAGAGGCAATCCGGGCACTGTGTTCCAGACTGCTGGTATAGTGAAAACCGTCTTCGAGCGAGT
>CAZFUG010000015.1:3208-3422 GCA_964522035.1 uncultured bacterium | reverse complement strand
AGCCGTGCCCGCGCACGATGACCAGCGGGTAGTCACGCAGCAGCGGCGCGACTTTCCCGGCCACTTCTTCTGAGGCGATGGCGTTGGTCACTTCGACCACCGGCACGCCGCGCGGAAAGAAATAGCGGCCTTCGGCATCGACCGGGTTGAACTGGTCGGTAAAGAACGAAAGAGCGATCAGCTGCGGCGGGTGGGCGTGTACAATCGCCTGGGC
>CAZFUG010000015.1:0-3198 GCA_964522035.1 uncultured bacterium | reverse complement strand
GCCGGTCTGCAGGTAAATGGCACGGTGAACCGGCCGCTCACGTGAGGCGCGTGCTGATTCAGAATCTTCGCCGTCGATAAGGGTTTCGACGATATCGTTGAAATCAAGGCGGTGCAGCATCGAGCCGCTGCGGGTGATGGCCATCATGCGGTTCAGGCGCACGCTCATGTTGCCGGAATGTGAGTTGTTGAGACCGGCGATGAACAGGTCGTGACCGATGGTCTGAAATTCGCGCAGCATGGTCATGATATTATCTCGGGTATGGTTTCGCCGTAGATTGGCCTGATGATGCCCCGGTCGGTGATAATGGCGGTAATCAGCTCGGGCGGGGTGACATCGAAGGCGGGGTTATAGACCGGCATGTTGTCGGGCGCAACCTGAACGCCGCCAACGAATCTGACTTCGTTGTGGTCGCGTTCTTCGATTTTGATCTCGTTGCCGTAATTGATGCTGAGATCGAAGGTCGATGCGGGTGCGGCGACGTAGAACGGCACGCCGTTATATTTGGCGAGAACCGCAAGCGGGTAGGTGCCGATCTTGTTGGCAACGAAGCCTTTGGCGGTGATGCGGTCGGCGCCGACGACGATGCCCTGCACTTTGTCGTCGCGAATCAGGCTGCCGGCCATGTTGTCGCAGATCAGAGTCGCGTCGAAACCTTCGTGAAAGAGCTCCCAGGCGGTGAGGCGGGCGCCCTGCAGCAGCGGGCGGGTTTCGTCGACGAAGATTTTAAATTTTTTGCCCTGTTCGCGGGCGGCTCTGAATACGCCGAGGGCGGTGCCGTAGCCGGCGGTGGCAAGGGCGCCGGCGTTGCAGTGGGTCAGCCAGGTGTCGCCGTCTTTCAGCAGCGTGGCGCCAAAATGCCCGATTTTGCGGCACATTTCGATATCTTCGGCTTTGATGGCGTGAGCTTCTTTGAGGGCGATGGCCGCGGCGGCGGAAAAGTCGCTGCCGGCGTGAGTTTTGACAACCTTTTTAACGCGCTCGATTGCCCAGAACAGGTTGACGGCAGTCGGCCTGGTTGCGGCGAGAAGTTTGCAGATGCTTTCCAGCGCCTGATCGAGGGTCGTCTGTTGATTGGCCGGGCTGGCAAGACCGAGGGCGATGCCGTAGGCGGCAGCAACTCCGATTGCCGGTGCGCCGCGCACTTTCATGGTGACGATCGCGTGAGCGACCTCATGTTCGTTGTGGCATCTGACTTTTTTAGTTTCAACGGGCAGCAGAGTCTGGTCGAGCAGTTCGAGACTGCCCGATTCGCTGTGGTAAGATACAGCATCTATCATAGTTTTTCCGCCATTTACGATCGCATTGTCTCTAAAAAGAGAAACTTTTCATTTCAGAGGGGATAATAACAAACCTGCCTGCACCGGTCAAGAACAGTCAGATTTGTTGCAGTCCGGCAGGTTTCTGTACTGATTCAGGGTCTGGTCTTTTTTTTGTTGTTTCTGCTCAGCAATTCTATCTGCTTAAAGGCTTCCTGATAATAGGGGTTGTCTGGTTCAAGCGAAAGGGCCATGCGAAAACCCTCGCGGGCTGCCTGATAATTCTTTTTTTCAAGCTCGCTTTTTCCAAGCATGAAAAAGGCTTTCGCCGCCCGTTGATGTTTTGAGTCTTTTGGAGTGGCTGCCATAGTTTTGTCGGCTTGATGCCCGCCATGGTTGAAAAATGGCGAATTTTTGGCGTCGAAAAGATACATGGCGGTAATGAACCCGGTGAGAAAGATTGTGACGATAAGCATGCAGAGCCCAGAAGCAGAATTAAACAATCTTAGAATGGCATTGAATGACGAAGCTTGTTCTTCCTGATGGTGAATCAGACGAATCTGCGTGCTGTTAGTCTTTTTTTCTGGCTCTGGTCGTAGTTCCGGCTCAAATTCGTTTTCTTTGACTTCCGCCTCATGCTTTATTCTGGCCGCTGGTTTTGTTTGATTCAGCGTGCTGACAGCCTTTTCTGCTTCGCGGTTACTTTGCACGCTTTCTTCTGATTCAGGTCTGCTGCCGGTCGATACAAAAAGTTCTGCGCTCAGTTCCATTTCGATGAGCTGTACCAGCTGTCTGAATTTTTTCCTGTCGGGGTCGTTTTCGGGTTCTTCGTCATTGATGAAAAGCTGGTAGCCAAGCATTTCCACGATTTCTTCGGCAATCTGATTCAATTTTTCAGGATTCACTGCTGTCATCAGGCTGGGCTCTCAACTGATCAAAAGACTTTCCTGCAGATTATACATTGATTTGCCATTTTCCGCCAAGGTGTTGGCAGCTGAATCGGGGTAATCGTGAAAAGTTACTGCTGCTGGAAAAAAATATCAGCACAATAAAACAGGTGCGTTACGAACAGGATGGAAAAATCGTAATGTGTATTGTAAAATCAGAACAGATAGAAGTTATTTACAGATTTTTGCAGAGTATACGTTGGCCAGTTTTGCTGCCTTCTAACTTAATTTGGGGTACCTGTGTCCGTGCAGAAAACTTATGATTCATTCTATTTTTCGACCAGAATCTGCTGCCTGCTTTTTGCTTTTATTCTGCTTGTAAAATTGTTCCCGGCAAAATGGGAACTGCCGGTAATCAAATGGTTTCAGGGCAGAACGGCAGTCGGGCATAAAATTGTTCTGGATGCCTTTGCGTCGAGTGCGAGCGCGATGAATGCCGGTTTCTCTGAACAGGAAGCTTTGTCGATCCGTCAGGTTGATTTTAATCAGGGATATGCAAAGGCAATATCAGTTCTGGGCACTGCTGACCATAGAAAAATCAACAGTTCGGCGAGTTATCTTGCCGGTCTTGTATTGCTTGCCGCGCAGGGTAATGTGCCATGACAGCGTCAGGCGGCTCTCAAAGCTTTTTTTCGTTATTATCCTGATTTTATCGATGACCCTTCGCTTCTGGCAAGGGTCGTTTTTTTTATGGGCGGTCACAAAAATGTTATGGATGATTATCAGGCTGAAGCTGATTTGAGGCAGGCCTTGTGGCGGGTTTCGACAAGGGCCGTCGATAGAATAAGAGCGTCGGGCAGCGCCGACTTTTCTGAAATATCGGTTCTGATTGATATTTACCCGGATCTTGCAAGTTTAATCGCCCCGGATATTCCTGCCGCGGTTGATCTGGAAGTTGAAACTCCTGAGAATGCAGCTGACAGAGAAGCAGGGGCAAATGATGCAATATAGGCATTTAAAATTTATCTATGAAGGTCTTATGTTTGTCTGTC
>CAZFUG010000014.1:35388-35640 GCA_964522035.1 uncultured bacterium | reverse complement strand
TATCTGGCCGGTTAAGCCAATTAGCTTTAAAAAAACCGCATAATCATCCGTGGTATTTACAAAAAATTCTCTGAACCGACCGTTGATTGCAGGTCTGACAAACTGATCGAATGCCCAGGGTCGCGGCGGCGCCGAACGGTCTGCTTTGAAGGGAAACGACTCATTGCGAAATTCGAATCTCGTCTCAAGACAGTTGTTAAAAGCGTTTTCCCATTTTTTGCCATAGATTTTCAGCTGATATTCGCAACGATG
>CAZFUG010000014.1:19930-35378 GCA_964522035.1 uncultured bacterium | reverse complement strand
AGAGCTTCCAAGCATGTATCGCCACATCGAACTACGTGAATGCCAGCGGTATCTGACCCGGTAAGAAACGTCGTTAACGTAATTCAGTCCGTCATCTGTATCGAGGTAGATATCGAGAAAGCAGAATGTTCCCTGACCGGCACTGAGAACGTAATAATCAGAGCCAGAATGCCTTGTCGCTTTCCAGCCGGAGTCGACAGAGAACGCCCGCTCAAGAACCCGTCTAGACCTTGATATCAGATATGAATTATGTTGCAGCAGGTTCTCGTTACCGGTAATTTCAAGTTTGAATTCATTTTCCTCGCGAGCCGGAGTGCCGGAAGGAGTTGCGCTGGCAAGCTCAACAACAGCCAGTTCTGCCGAGTAATCCGCCGGCAATGATTCAGAGTTTTCGGCCAGAAGATTCGGTGGTATCATCAGCAGTATGCAAAAGATAATTAAAGAAACTGGCAAAGCACGTGTAAAAGCCCGCCTGGCTATTGTGCTTTTTATTTTTTGCATGACTTTTTTCACCGGCTTCCTTTCTGCGCAGATATCGATGCAACTGCAGCAGGACCTGCTTTATTTCGAAGAGCAGCTGCGCTCTTATCCGAATGACCCTGATCTTCACTATAACATGGCCAAGGTCTATTTTTTGCTCGGAAAAACCGACCTCGCGATCAGGTATCTCGAAAAGACAATTCTGCTGGCCCCGACAGATCATGAGGCTGTTCTGGCGATCGCTTCAACGATGCGAAAAATCGGCCATCTGGCCAATGCCCGCGACGTTCTGGTCAAAAGCCTTGCGCTGATCAAAAACAATCCTGATATCTGGTATGAGCTCGGCGTCGTTCACTCAGATCTCGCCAACTATCGCCCCGCAGTCGAAGCATTTGCAAACTCCCTTAAATTCAGCAACGACGATGAGCAAAAACAGAGAACCATTTATTATACCGGTCTGGCCCAGCTGACCGACCGCAATTTCAAAGACTTCTCCGACACGCTCGCGAAACTTAAGCCCGGCAGCGAATATTTCAAAGCCCTGCAAAGCCTCGGCGAAATGAGCGCCGGCATATCTGACCGCTGAAAACGCCATTAATAAAGCCTCTGTCGCCTTTGTATCAGCAGACTTCCTGTAATTCCCGAGCAGGCGGGTAGCCGAGACAGCGCATGAATTAATGCGATGCAAACCTTTCAGCAGGTTTATAATTTCTGCTGCAGGGCCCAGGCATATTTTGAGAAACTCTGCTGCCTTATACCAAGCTGAACAAGCTTCTCAATTATTGTCTGAGGCGGCAGAACGTAAGATTTGATTTCGAAAATTCCCCCAGGCGAGATGCTGCAGGCAGGCAGCTCTGGCAGAGAATCCAGCGGCAATCTGCCGGCGGGCAGGCTGCTTACCCGGGTATCGAAAGTCAGGCGCATGCCGTCGATACCGCAGAACTGCCAGGCGGCTCTCTTATAATGCAGCGAAACCACCGGAATCAGCTGCACATTGGCAATAGCGTCTCTAATACAACTGTCATGGCAGTTTGATAAAATCAGACCGCGAATGTCTGGCGAAGATTCGCCAAAGCAGTCTTTGCCCTGGCCGCTCTCAAGATCAAGTCTGAATTTGGTAACCAGACTGCCACGCCGCTGCTTTACCTCAAGGCCAGGCGAATGCCATTCGCGGCGCTTTTCGTCACGATAAAGCCTCAGCCTTAACTTGGTTTTTATGTATTCACCGTTAATCTTGTCACGAAAAAACCTGTAATCATGACTGTCGTAATATTGCGAAAAAATCTCGTAACAGCCGTTGAAGCCGTTTCTGTCAGGCACTGCCAGACCTTGAACCAGCTTTTGCAGAACCGCACTCTGCCCCGCAGAAACCGGAAATTTCAATTCGTGAAATGGCCTGATTCTTGTCATTTTTTCAGATTTCTCCAGGCATGCAGGCTTTTGTTGCAGGGGGCCGCTTCCGGTTCCTGCATAGAGGTCGATTTAACCACCACTTTTTCGCCAGTTACAGCATTTGCAGCCGATTTCATTATCCTGGCAATTGTCTCATCGAGGTGCTCCGGCTGAACCCCGACAACATAGGATTGAAAATCCGGCGTAAGCAGAAAATCTGCACGCCGTCGGCCTGGCATCAGCCAATGAGGTTCAGAAAAGGACTGCTCTGCCAGGCCCGGGTAAAAAAGCACTTTTCCTGCACTGGCAATTATCGGATCATCAAGAACACCGTCAAAATCGGTATCAGCCAGCACTTTGCCCGACAAACCGGTAAAATCAACAGCAAGTGGGCAATGCCCTTTAACTCTGATAAGCAGATGCTCAAAAGGCCTGCCGTCAACAGAACTCTGGCGCTGCAGTCTTATCAGCTCAGCGTCGATGTTCGACAGTTCGCCAAGAATGAAGGCTCGACGAGCTTTCATAAAACTGACCAGACGGGCGGCGTCCTTTTCCTGAAACTGGGGCGAAACCGGGATTTTGCGCGAAAACAATACCAGAGGAATATTGATCAGGGCACTGGCATAAATTTCTTTGTAATAGAGGGGTCGCAGCTGTTCAAGGTAGCTGTCGACAAGCTTCTGAAGATTCTCGTCGGCAAACTGCTTCTGCAGAATCTTATAAAGCTGCAGATTTCGCTGAAACTGAAATTCTGGAACCCTGAAAAAGGCGTTAAGCAGCGGGGTCAGAAACTCATATAAGGGCACTCTTATATCGATATCGGCATGCATGCCCCCGATCGAGGTGATTACCCCGAAACCTGACGGGTCAGCGATTATCGGAAACAATCTTGAGCTTTTATGGTCAAAAACAAGCAGGTGGCCGAAGTAGTCATTGGTGTGAATACTGCCAATGGCGGTCATCAGAGCTGACCACCCGGCAAATCCGGCCGGGTCAATCACTGCTGCCAGCTTTTCTAACCGCGACAGTTCTACCGGGGTTTTAACCGCTTCAAGAAGCTCGGCAAGAGCTTTTCTGGCAATTTCTGGGTCTTTGCCAGCAGCCGGTTCAATTTCCCAGGCTTCGGGATGAGTCCAGAGTTTGGAGTTTCTGATGTTGCCTTCGACCACCGAGCAATCTGAAAAACCCTGCTCAGCCAGAGTTTCGACGTTTATCGGCTCGGCAAGATGATAAAGCCCTTTGTAATCATTATTGAGCATCACGGTTGCGATCGTGGTTCGCGGTGAAGGCATGCCAAGTTCGACGGCAATGTGGTCAGAAACAAGGTTTGCCAGCATCGAGGCATCGTCAGGCGTTATAAAGTCAAGTATCTGCCGGCCCATGATGCGCTTTTTTCCGCGCAGACGAAGCCTGAATGATGGCTTCCGATGATCCCAGTTCCAGGCATGTGTTCCTCTGATGCGCATCTCGGCCTTAAAAAGCTGTGCTGTTCTGTTGACCACGAGTTCGGCATTCTGGTAATCAAACAGGCTTTCTGGCTTATCAGAAAAGAAAAAGTCGTAGTTTTGCGGCAGAAGACCGATTGTAAAGTGATTCACCTTATACGGAAAATAGCCGCTTCGCGTATCTGTCTTAACAGCGGTCGACTGAAAATCAGCCGGGAAAAGAAAAGCCGCGCCCAGCATGGCCAGACCCATTGCCAGCCACGGCAGGTAAAAGCCATGGCGACCGGAAAGGTATTTCATGCTCTGCGCTTATTCGAGAACTACCGAAGCCTGCACTTCAGGCGCAACTTCACAAAGCTTTTTCAGGCAGTCGGCAGTAAGAGTTTCCCGCGGCAAAGCAACTTCAAACATGATTTCGGCCCTGCTGCCATTGTTCAGACTGTTTTCGCTGAGCAGGCGAAAGTGCAGACCCATCCCGGCGGCAATTTCCTGCAGACGGCGGGCGGTTTCGGAGTTCAATGGATAAACCACCTTGAACAGGGCGGTTCTGACGGGGGAGTTCTCAGGCATCAATTTGCCAATAATAACGATAAAAATGGCAAAAAGGCCGGCAGCTCCGCTTGCAATGGCATAGTAGCCGCTGCCACAGGTCATGCCGATTGCGATCGACATGAAAAGCCAGGCAAGATCGACGGTGCTTTTTACGGCAGTACGAAAACGAATCAGACTGAGGGCCCCTATGGCACCGAAGGCGCGCGCCAGACTGTTGCCGATAACAGCCATAATCAGGCTTACTACCGCACCAAGCAGAATCGTTGTTCTGGCAAGAGTCCGGTCACTGGTCGGGTCGGCCGGGTTGCAGGCTCTGATAATGCGGCTGAGTATCGCACAGAGAATGAACGCGAGTCCCATGCCCATGAACACATCATAGGCGTTGAGATCGATCATCTTCAGAAGCGGGGGAGAAAAAGAATTCTCATTCACCGGCAATCACCTCCCGGCAGTTTCATCTGCCTTTTACATGAACTATACTGGCACTGTCACATATGAGTTGCTTAATTGGGATTTTGCTGCATCATCCCCGCGCAGGCGGAGATCTTATCGATAAAGGGTTGCCATTATGATTACTCCATTACCCCGTTCCAGTCAATCTCAAACCACAATCACAGTGCAATCGCATTAAACTCCTGGATTCCGTGCCTAAGTCCGGAATGACGAATATTAGTTGCGTCATTACGCGAAGGCGGGAATCTTGTCTGATTAAGAACACGGGCATTTTATTGATTACTGCAGAAACAAAGTTGAACTGGTTAGTCGTCCCGGTCTATCAGTCGGGATTGAAAAATAAAGGGGCTATTCCATAAATCCCGATTTTGGATTTCCATTACAAATCGCCACTTGTTGAAGCGCTTTGCTTGAAGGTGCCGCAGATGAAAAAGGGCTGCTTCATATTTCTATGAAACAGCCCCTCTGATAATAGTTCTAGTTTTTTAAGCGGCCTGGGCGACAGGAGCACTGGTTGTTGCAGCTGTCGTGGCAGGTTTGACGGTCGAGGCCGACTCTGTTTTAGCAGCCGGAGCTGCCGTATCGCTTTTGGCGGGTTCGGCAGAGGTTGTGGCAGATGTTTCAGTTTTTGCCGGGGCAGCCGTGCCGGTGCTGCCATCTTTCTTTTTGGCTTCGATGTAGCCTGAATCGCGGTAATCGGTTGAATAAAAGCCTGAGCCCTTGAAGATGATCGAACTGGCTGAGAGAAGTTTGGTTCCGGCAGCGCCGCATTCAGGGCAGTGCTGCGGGTCGGTGCACATCATTGAATGAAAGGCATCAAAAATCTTCTCACATTTTGTGCAACGATAATTATAGGTTGGCATTAACCTTTCCTCCTGTGATGATTAACAACGGTTAGCACTCTTTGATTTCGAGTGCTAACAATCTATCACAAGCCCGCAGCTTGTTCAAGAAAATTATCAAATTCACAAAGCAGCCCTGCATGGTCGTCAACGAAGCCGTAGCATCCGCAGACCGCTTCATTGAGCCGGGAAAAAACTTCGGCATAGTCTGGCGAATCATGCGAAAGTTTCTGCAGCTCTCTGGCGCAAGCGGCAACCATGGCAAACAACCTTTTGTTAAAAGATGGCAAAGGAATTTGTCTGACCTGCGTCACCGTGATGTGAAAGCTGTGAAACCTGCCACTGAACCATGCGTTAACTGGAATACTGTTCAAAAGCCCAAGAAGAAATGTTTCCGGGTAATCGGGCGATTCTGAAACAATAAATGAAAGTGAGTTTTTGGGGTAATGAGCCTCGATATCATAGGCCACGACAATGCGTGTCTTAAGCTTCTCATTGCGGATATTCTGATACAGAAGCTTGGGGGCACCCCAGACTTTTTCATCGCCGGCGTAAGCCAGATGCGGACCAAAGTCAATAAAGAGGCCTTCCCAGTTGATTTTAAAAGGCGCAAGTTCACGCCCCTTGAGAACTGGTCGATAATGATCGGCCTGCCGCGAATCACTGACAAACTTTGAGACCCGATCTGTGCGTTTCAGTGATTCCTGAATGCCAACGCCAATTTTCGCAATCTTTCCCAGACAGACGCCTGAAGACTGCATTTTTTCGAAAGCAGCCTTGAGGCTTGAAGACACGAGCGATTGCCGCAGTCCGTTGCCAGATAAAAAAGAATCAGACTGGGCTGCATAGTTTTCAAGCCAGCCGGAATCTTCAGAATAACCAGATCTGACCGGAATCTGGTATGGCGGCATCAACTCTTTACCTTTGTCAACAAACGTCACCACCGGTAAAACCCCGGGTGCTGCCGGAAAAAATCTTGCCGGCAGAAGGTTGAGAGCAGTTACCCGGTTTTTTTCGAATAACAGCTGCCTGATTTTCCGGCATTGATGGTTAACCAGCCAGGTATGCGAAGTCAGCATGATCATCTGCCCAGAATCAGCAAGAACTCTCAGCCCACCTTCAAGAAAGAAAGTATACAGGTCTTTCTCGCCCTCGCCCGTCTCATAAAGCTCACCCAGACGGTTTTTATAATCTTCACTCAAATTTACGCGGTATGGCGGGTTGCCAATTACCAGGTCAAAGCTGGCTTCAGGGGGCTGCATGAGAAAGTCGCGCTGTTCAAGAACAGGCCAGCCACACCCGGGAAAAGCGCAAATCAGGCGGGTCAGGCAGATAAACAATGCCTGCTGATCGATATCATAACCATGCAGATTTGCGAGAAAACCGCCAGAATCAATGCCTGCTGCCTGTCGGGCAACGCGACCGTTTACCACATCAACTCCTTCGAACTGGAAGGGGGAGGCGGGGATATTATGAGAAATATTTAGATTCCCGCCTGTAACCTCTGGGGCATAAACGCGGGAATGACGCAGAGAGGCGCAGGAATGACGTTGAGAAAATCGGGATTGGCTCAAAATCGTAGCCATGGCCATCAAAAAACTGCCGTCGCCGCAGGCAGGATCAAGGATCAGAGCATTATTACCCAAAGGGCGCGACAGTGCGGCAAGGCGTGCGGCGAGAGACTCGGGTGTATAAAACTGACCAGTGCTGCGCTTTCGCTTCTTTTCGCGCTTTTCAAGGTCGGGAACTTCGCCTTCACCAGCCTGCTTAAGAATGATTTCACAATCCATCAGAGAAGCAAAGGGCTCAGCCAGATGATCCGGGGCACCCAATTGCCGCAGAGTATCGGCCGGGTGCCCGATCGGACTGACGGCAAAACTGCCGGCAATCTTCTCATTGAACCATGCAAACAGCGTTTTCGGCCTCGAATAGACTGGTGGAATTTTCATTATAGAATCAAACCGTTATAAACATCGGGGTTCAACATGTTGAACCCCGACGAAGAATCAAATAAACAGATATTAAACAGTTTTAATCAGTTAGCAGCAGCGGTTTTTGCTTCCTGCTCCTTGCGGCGGCGGATAAATTCGATCAGAAAAGCGGCGAACACACCAAGTACACCAGCACTGAGACCAGCCATGATTACCATGATCGAGCGCCGGGGTTTTGATTTGACTTCGGGGGCTCTCGCCCTGTCAACCACTTCGAACTGACTGCCCTCTTCGGCTTCGGCTATTTTGGCCATTTCATACTGCTCGGTCAGAACCCCGAAAATCTTTGTCTTAACGCTGAGATTGCGCTGCAGACGGGCAAATTCAAGGGCCAGTTCGGGCAGAACACCAATTTCTTTTTCAACCAGAGCAATTTCCTTATCGAGGGCCGAAATTTTTGCTTCTTCAGCCACCTTCTGCGCTTCAACCTTAACCAGCTCAGGAACGCTGCCTGAAGATTTCAACATGCTTTCCTGCATCTGCAGAGAAACTCCGGCTGCAATCTTCTGGGATTCAAGGCCCGCAAGTTTTTCAATTACTGCAGAGGCCTGCTGTTCAAGGGTAAACATCTTGTGCTTATCCTGAAATACCTTGAATTCATTTTCAGCGACGGCAAGCTCTTTGCTTACAACTTCGAGCTGACGCTCGATAAACAGCCGCTTTTCTTTTTGCGGACCACGGGCAAAGCCGCTAAGATACTCGATATAAGCGCTGGCAATCTCGGCTGAAATTTCTGGAGACATAGTCTCAGCAGCGATTGTGATCAGCCCATCCTTGTCTTTATCGACCGAAACGATTCTTCCAACGGTTTTCACAACCTCATCGTATTTTATCTTTTCGGGCGGGGGCGGATTATCGCCCACAATTGCCGGGTTGGTTGCGATACCAAACCTTGCAATAATGCGATCGCTCATGGTTCGGCTTTTCAGATAGACCATCAGATATTCTGCCCCGCCACCGCCTGAGCTCAAACCCGGAATCATGCCGGCAAACGGCAGGCTGCCAAGGGCACCCAGCTTGCTGCTCGAGTGAACGAAAATGGTCGCACTGGCTTTATAGTGATTCGGCAGTGTCATGCTGTAAGCAGCAGTCAGAACGGCCACAACCAGCGGCAGCAGCACAACCAGCTTCCAGTGTTTGAGCAGAACCCTGAACAACTCGAAAAGATCGATTTCGTCTTCTTCGAGACCCATAAGAATCTCGCGTTTGAGAAGTTCTTCTTTAACCTCTTTCTTAAGCTGTTCAGGATTGATGTCGTTGAATTTTTCTGTCATGGTTTATTCTTCGATGATCTCAACGTTGGCGCGCGGCAGAACGAACTTTTCACCAGAAGCGGTCTGAATCTCGACGTCGCGGACTTTCGCCTCAGAGGGAATGACAACCGGCTTTTCGGGGAGAGAAACAACTTTGGCGACTTCGCCGAAGTGCGGCTGTCTGATGATGCGCACGTTGCTGCCGATAGTCATGCCGGTGTTCGGGGCATGCTTCTGTTCGTTGATGTCAGCGACTTCGATCGGAATAACGACTTCGGGTCTGATAACACCGGCGCGAATCTGTGTGGCGCCGTTGATCGAAGCTTTGCGACCTTCGGCATTCTTCAGCAGATCGAAGGTTTTCTTAGCCATGTTGATCTGGCCGAAGCCTTCAGTGACGACGAGGGTGATGCCCTTGTCTTCAGTGCCGGTGATGGCAACACCTAGGTCATAACCAAGAAATTCCTTGAGGTCGTGTGCGTCGTAACCACCGACGATGACGCCCTTGACGCCAACTTCGACGGCCCGGGCCAGCGCGGCAGCGGTTACCAGCGAACCACCAACGACGATTTTCCCTTTGTGCTCGATCTTGATGTTGTCTTTGTCGAGAACGTCAGACGGTGATTTTGCGGCCATTACCAGACTTCCGACGACTTCACCGCCGATACCGAAAATGCCCTGAATGAAAGAGGCAACGGTATTGACCTTTACGCCTTCTTCGGCGTAAACATCGTCGACGATGCCGTCAACGTAAGCATGCACTTCTACCGGAATCGGCGGCTCGCGAAGAATCGCCTGACCGGTTACGGTCGACAGGCTTTCGATGGTGCCTTTGATCGGTGAGCGCACGTAAGTTTTGAAAAAGCCGAAGAAACCTTGGGTTTCGGCGAGAACGTCGTCTTTTTCAATTGTGTCGCCTTCTTTTTTAACGAGAAAGTCGGTGATTTCGCGGGCTTCGCAGCCCAGCAGATTGGCGACGTTCAGCGGGTAAACGTTACCGGGCAGATCGGTCGATGCAACAACCGTTTCAGCCTTGACCTTGTCACCTTTTTTTACGAGAACCTGGCCCCTAAGAGGCAGTTTGCGATCTTTTTCGACCAGAGTTTTAGCTACAATCTTGAGACCTGGGGTATATGCACTAGCCATTGTTCAGTGTCCTTTCGCTCAGAGACCGGGATAAAGATCCATGGCTTTATACCAGGACTTCACCAGCTTAACGCGTTCAGCATTGTCTTTTGGCAGGGTGAACGGGCGACCGCGCGTGTCGAAAATCAGGCCAACCACGCCGCCATGCACTTCTGATTCCATTTCGCGGCCATCGCCATTACCCATGTCAAAGCCCCATTTCGGTTTAACGAACAGCTTCGCGGTTTCACCGACGGCAAGCGGCACCACATTCAGCTCGCCACCCTTGAGGGTTTTGCTGATCTTTTCGCCGTTGGCTTTGGTAAGAGTAAAGTCGAGCACCGGTTCATCGCGCTTCACATTGCCGGTCGGGGCAACGCAGGTTCCGAGATAGATCAGACAGTCGCGTTCGAAAACGCTGAGAGCGGCTTCTTCGTGAACCTTGGCAAGAACGCCGAGCTGCGGCATCATGAAGATCGAGTCGACGGTCAGCTGAGTAATACCTTCGGGCAGGAAAGAGTCGATCAGCATCATCGCAGTCTGCTGTCTTCTCGGGGCATGCGAAAGAACGCCGCCCGAACCGATCAGCATATTGAGATCCTTGAGATTAACAAGGCTTTCACCAGTCATTGACTGGTCAAAAACGTCGCCGATGGTGCGTTCCTGCTGAATACCCTTCAGACCGACAGCAAGCGAGCGGTGCTGGTCGAATGAAAGGCGCAGAGCTTCGCGGGCGCAGGCCTGTTCGACCATCAGTTCTTCGATAAGCGAAGGAATAGTGGTCGGGCGGATCATCTTGTTTTTGACACGGTTGCGCAGGTCTCTTTCGTCCATTTCGAACGGAACCCAGCGCATGATGTTTTCGAGTCCGGCTTCAGCAAATACGTTGCTGATCGAATAGCTCATACCATAGTTGGCAGAAACCGATTTGTTATAAATGCCGCTGAAAACGCTGAAAACGTCAGTGGTGGCACCACCGATGTCGGCTCCGACAACCGTCAGGCCTTTGCGCTTTGAGATCAACTGCATGATATCGCCTACTGCGCCAGGGGTCGGCATGATGTCTTCATCTGTGAGTTCCATCAGATGAGGGTAACCGGGAGCATGGCTCATGACGTGCTCAAGAAACAGATGCTGAATCTTCTGACGGGTCGGCATCAGGTTTTCTTTTTCGAGCGTCGGTCTGAGGTTATCGGCGATGTCGAGAGCAACACGGTTCTGCAGACGTTCTTTGATCAGCGGCTGCGCATCTTTGTTGCCAGAATAAAGAACCGGCAGTTCGTAGCCGGCGCCCAGACGGGCTTTCGGGCTGGCAGCAGCAATGATTTCGGCCAGTTCGACGACGTGCGAAGTGGTACCGCCGTCAACGCCGCCTGAGAGCAGAATCATATCGGGGCGCAGATGTCTGATGCGCTGAATTTTCTGATAGGGGAGTCGGCCATCGTTGGTCGCCAGAACGTCCATGACGATGGCGCCGGCGCCAAGAGCCGCGCGGGTTGCCGATTCGCCAGACATCGTTTTAACGACGCCGGTGACCATCATCTGCAGACCGCCGCCGGCCGAGCTCGTCGACACATAAAGATCGACGCCCTTGCCGTTAGTGACAGGCTTGATGATCGCTTTGCCGTCATCGGTCAGAATCTGCCGACCGGCAAGTTCCTGAACCTCAGAAACAGCGTTGAGAACGCCCTGTGTAACGTCTTCAACCGGAGCTTCAACGGTGGTTGGGGCTTCGCCGCGCACGATCAGGCGGAAAACGCCGTCGCGCTTTTCAATCAGAATCGCTTTGGTAGTCGTGCTACCGCAGTCCGTAGCCAGGATGCTTTGAATATCACCTTTGCTCACGAGATTCACCTTCCTTAACTTCCTTTTTAGATTTTTCCAGGTCTTCGATACGCTCGATCAGGTTCTCGATACGATTGCGATCGCCGATGAGAGCCTGCAGCTTGTCCGTCTTGACCGGGTCGAAAATCAGTTCAAGAATCGGCCCGAAAATGACCAGACTGCTGTAGCCAACAAACGACAGCGGCTTGACCATTTCGAGCGCCATAATTACCGGAACACTCATACGACGGCTGTGAACAGCTTCAGCCAGAACCCTGACAAATTCATCGAGTTCTTCAGGCGAGAACTTCGACTGCTCGGGGTCTTTCGGAATCGTCCACATGCCCATCGTCAGCTTATCTCCTGAATTAGACTATATTAAGCCAGTCGTGCAGCAGGAAATGGAAACGGCCGATCAGCAGAGAAATACGACCCATAACGGTGGCGCCGAAGGCAGCACCGAAGCTGAGCATCAGATACCAGATACCGACTCTGGCGACATTGCCGTAAACCGGGCCGCGATGTTCGGTGCTGAAAAAGAAGTAGAACAGACAGGCAACCGAACCAACCACCAGAACCAGGTTTGAGAAGCTCTGAAAGAAGTCGCCGGCAACGACAATCGGTCTGATCGCTTTGGCAATCTGCGGCATAAGATACTGCTGAACCGAATAAACGATACCCAGACCGGTCGATACGCCCATAACAAAGGCAACCGTGAAGCGGCTGACCCATGAATATGCAGCCGAGAACCTGAAAAGCATCAACAGACCCATGAAGCCAGGGATCAGCAGCATGTATTCAGGAGCAGCGGTCGCAGCAGCGCCGGTGGCGAACTGAGCCGGCATGATCTTCGCAAGCAGGTTCGGTTTGAGAACCTGATGGAAAGAAATCAGCGAGAAGTAATAACCTGCCGAAACGCCGACAAAGAGATGTTCGGCAAAACGGTAGAAAGGATTATCACGATAGAGAAAACTGAAGCAGCAAAGGGTGATGACAGCGCCCACCCATACTGAAAGCGTTAATGTCATGGTTAGGTTCCTCCTCAGGCTTTCTTCTTGGCTTTTCTCTGTTCGGCGATAAACGCGATGTTACCGGCGATGATGAAAAGCATGATGATCAGGTGAGCAATCGACTGCGGAGCCATGCCCTCGCGGCCCTTGCCAAAGTATTCGATGAGTTTTTCGTATTCAGCAGCACCGGGCAGACCGCCGGTCATGCCGACCAGCTGGCCGGTCTGCAGATAAGTCACGAATCTCGGAATATTGACCGAGGTGCAGCCTGCTGCCATCGGGCGTTTGTGTTCGCCGGCGACGCTGATGAAAGACTCGATACCACCTGTACCGGCGGTGAAGCTGACGATGATACCAACATCGGTCATCGCGAATTTGCGACCGTCAGGATTCATGAAGATCGGCATTTCTTTGGTAGAATTGCCGTCGCGGTCCTGCGGATACGGACCCATGAAATCGCTGCACAGGGCTTTAACGTGAATGATGGCGCCCGGCTTGTAGCCAAGGTTTACATAGTCAACACCCTTTTCAACGGCCGGTTTACAGCCGGCAGCCAGTTTCCCGGCTTTTTTCATGTCTTCATAGGTAGACTTGTAGATTTCAGAAGCTTTTGAGAGAGCAGCTTCGGCCATTTCGCCACCGAGCGGCCAGTTGCCACCGCACATTGGTTTCAGGTTCTTTCTGAACATGTGGGTCAGAATGGCGATGGCAGAGGGCCCGAGTTCGGGTTCAGATGCCGGGTCGAAATCGAAGGAAAGGAAGCAGCGGGTACCTTCGGGCAGCTGATCTACAAACTTGTAGAGACCTTCAACGTTCTTGCCGGGGAAAACCGGAAAGTCCATTTTGAAGATCATCGGCAGCATTACGGCAAAGGCAACACACAGGAATACCCAGCGGCGATCGAGGTTTTTCAGTTTGATAAACAGTTCCATGATTGTGTCTCCTTAGCTTTCGCCACCGAGGTGTGAACGTTCGACGCCGAAGATGATCTTCATCGAGGCAGAAATCACACCAAGCATGGCGCCAATCAGAATGGCGCTCTGAGCGGCTGAACTCGGGTAAGCCATGATCCATTCCTTGATCAGGGCAATATCAAGATACTGACCGATGAACGGAATGTAAGCGAGGTATTTTGATACCAGGTTACCAATCGGAACATTGCCGAGCATAACGATGAAAGCGGCGCCCATCAGCAGACCGGCTTCTTTAGATTTTACGCGGAAAGCGCGGAACGAGGCCGAAGCGACGAAGAAAGCGAGCAGCGAGAACATGGTTGCCTGGCCGTTTTTGAAAACGCCGACGAACAGAATCTGCTGCAGACTGTTGACCAGATTCATGAAACTGCCTTTAAGACGGTCAGAGGGAGCTCTTTCGGGAGTGGTAGAACCTTCTGGGGTCACGTCGACAAGCACGTTGCCTTCGGCATCCTTTTCCACTTTCGAAACGGTAACCAGCGTCGAAGATTGGCTGTTTTCAGAGAGCAGGTAGTATTTCTGACCGACCTGAACTTCTTTTTCAAACATCGGCCAGCTGCCAGACAGGAAACCAAGGGTTGCCATAGTGACAAAACCGATGACCAGAACCAGGCTGTAACCCCAGCCGTCAGCTTTGCGGCTGATCTTGTGCAGGTTGATGCGCAGCAGGCTGAATGCACCCAGAACCATGGTGAAAGACATGATGATCTGAATCCATTTCGGGAAAACTTCTTCGAGTGACTTGATGGTTGGCAGTGCCGGGCCGCTGAAGAAAGCGATGATCATGATGATGCCCGTCACGAATGTGATGATGAGAGGAACAGTTCTTTTAATAAACAGCATGTTCAGGTCTACCTCACTTCAGGAGCCGCATAAAGTTTTCGGCAAGGCTGACGAAAACAGTACCGGATGCATATTCAGTTTTGGAAATGGTTACCAGCAGAGTGCCAATGATCATGAAGACGATAATGATCAGCTTGATCATATCCTGACCTTTGAGAGAACCAACTTCACGCGGGTTCTTCGACAGGTAGGCAGAGGCGGCAAACAGTTCTTCACCGATCAGGGTGTAGTCGCAGGCCGCGACGAAGAACGGAATCTGCGAAGGTTCGGCAGTACCGGCGATCTGAATAGCGCCAACGGCGTTACCGGTTTCGGCGAGAATCAGAGATTCGGCGTAGAAAGTGCCGAGATAGAAACATGCGGCCGGCTTTTCGCGCATCATGATACCACCGACGCCGGCAACGTAACCGAACTGGTCGTCTGTGAGGTAGTTGATGCGGTCAGGTCTGAAAGCGTCAGGGCGACCCTTTTCAAGGTAAGCCTGTTTAACTACTTCCTGGGCAACCGACATGACGAAAGACCTGGTCATCGGAGCATAAAGTGGTGTGTCGTATTCGGCAGTCTTTTTGGCGACATGCCCCATAATGGTTACGCCGGCGATGGTCTGAATGTCATCCATATCCATGATGCCGGGAATGTAGAGAACACCGCGGCCCATTTCGGTGGCACGGCCGACGGCATCTTCAAGAGCCGAAAGACCGCTGATTCTTCTGATGAAAAGTTCTTTACCTCTCTGGGCATGGAAAGTGTAATAAGTCACGAATGCCATCAGAGTGAGAATGATCACGAGCACGTTGGCGCGGGCCATGTCGAAGTAATACATTTCTTCGGCGGCGGGAGCCGGGGCTGCGGCCGGTTCGGCAACTGCAACGGCGACCGTAGGTTCGGTAGCGCTTGCTGTTTCTGAAGTTTTGGCAGCTTCAGCAGCAGGTTCAGTCTGGGCAACCGGGGCGGCCGGAGTTTCGACTGCGGCGACTGGAGCGGCTGCAGCGGGAGCTTCGGTTGCAGGAGCTGCCACCGGAGCAACCGCAGGCACTTCAGCCGGAGCTGCGGGGGCTGCCGGTTCGGCAACCGCCTGGGCGGGCTGAGTTTCCTGAGCTGCAGGAACCGCAGGTGTTTCTACGGCCGGAGTCTGAGCGGGAGCTGCTTCAACGGCTGGGGCCGCGGGTGCAGTTTCGGCTGCGGCGGGTGCAGTTTCGACTGCAGCCGGTTCAGCGGCCTGGGCAACGGGGTCGATTTTTCCAGCATCATCGATGCGGTGATC
>CAZFUG010000014.1:0-19920 GCA_964522035.1 uncultured bacterium | reverse complement strand
ACAGCCGGGGCAACTGCTGGCTGTTCTTCAACAGAATCAGCAGTAATTTCAGTCATGCCGGAATCGTCAACAGCAGAAGACTGAACAGGCGCGGCTGCCGGAATTTCTTCCTGCTGGGCCACAACAACCAAAGCCGATACCATACACAGGAAAAGAACCAGAAATGGCAGCAGTTTCCTGGGTGGTCGCCAGACAACGCTCATGGAAAGACCTCCAAAACGACAGAATTGCATTTACAAGCTAGTGATTATAAACGACCCCTTATGGTAAGTCAACGAAAGCGTGTACCCCTTTTTTAGGGTCGTCCTAAATTAAAATGGTATATCTAAGTCAAGGTGACTCATCCGTCATCCCCGCGAACGCGGGGATCTAAGCTTTTAACGATAAGATTCCCGCCTGCGCGGAATGACGAAGCCCCCCCCCGAACTCTTTTGTTACAAAGGACTGGCGGCAGCTGAACTGAGTTGAAGCAACGTGATTTTTTTCGTTTTTGCCACAGATCTGCGTTTATCTGTGTTCATCCGTGGCAATCTCTGCCATTCATCCGTGGCCGTTTTTTTCTGAGTTTATCTGTGGTGCCAGCAGGCAACCCGGTGACTTTCACCAACCTGCAGCAACGGCGGAGCTTCACCGCATTTATCGGTCTGCTGAGGGCAAATCCCTCTATAACAACAGCCTTCGGTAGAAGAACCCGGCGCAACATTCTGCGACCGTGGCTTGAGCGGATTCCCTTCACGCAGATACATGGCCGATTCAAGCAAACGGCGCGTATAAGGGTGTTGCGAACCATCAATCAACCGATCGGCCGGCAATTCTTCAACCAGATGTCCGTGATACAGCAGAATGATCCGGTCAGAAATCTGCCTGACAACCGCCACATCATGCGAAATGAAAAGCAATGACAGTTGCCGGTCAGCACGCAGCTTCATCAGCAGTTCAAGAATTTGCGCCTGCACTGAAACGTCAAGAGCAGACACAGCTTCGTCGGCGATGATCAGACTCGGGCTTAAAATCAAAGCCCGGCAGATGCCGATACGCTGCCGTTGTCCGCCACTGAATTCAGACGGGTATCTTTCAAGGGCCCCTGCTTCAAGACCGACTTCGTGCAATGCCTGCTGCAGCATTTTTTCCATGCCGCCTTCAGGTTTGATGCCATGAATTTTAAGTGGTTCAGAGATAATCTGGCGCACCGTCATTCTTGGGTCGAGTGAACCAAACGGGTCCTGAAAGATCATCTGCATCTGGCGCAAAATCGCCATGCGCTCAAAACCGCTGGCACCAATGACTTCGTGACCGTCAAGCTTTGCCTGACCGCTGTCGGCTTCATATATTCCCATCAGAACCCTGGCCAGAGTTGATTTACCTGAGCCACTCTCACCAAGAATTCCGAGAGTTTCACCTCTCGCAACCGAAAATCCGGGAACATTCAGCGCCATTACCCGTGACGGAGTTTCGCGGCTGAAAATACGCCTGAAACGCTGTGCAAATGTGTCTTCGACGACAAAACTTTTGCACAGCTGACCGACCGAAAGAATCGGGTCGGTTACAGCCTGATAATTTTCAGATTGGTGCGGCATTTTTTTTCAACAGTCAGCGAGATTCTGCAAACATCATCGACAACAGCAGATGATTTTTTGAACCCTTTATTGACCTGTCATTTATCAACATCGAACAGAAGAATCTGAGCTCTCCCCGTCATTCCCGCGCTTGTATCCGGAAGGGGGAAGCGGGAATCCAATTCATCCCCACTTAGATCCCAGCCTACGCGGGGATTACGGAAAAGACATGCTGAAGCGGACTCATAAACAGCCGGGTCAGCTCTTCAGCGGGTAGAAGCAGGCAACTTTTCTGCCGTCGGGTAAAGACTCTGAACCAGGGCGCTCCCCGCGGCATTTTTCCTTAACGAAACGGCAGCGATCTGAATAAACGCAGCCTGATGGCTTCTTGTCTGGGGCCGGCAGGCTCCCGGGTATGGCGACCGGCAGCTTCCTTTCAGGTATAAGTCTTGGCAGAGCAGCCACGAGGTCAGCTGTGTAAGGGTGTGCGGGTGCTGCGAGAATACTGCGCGTCTCACCGTTCTCGACCAGACAGCCACAATAAAAAACCGCCAGATGGTCAGAAACCGCTCGAATGACACCTAAGTCATGACTGATGAAGATCATCGTGCGACCATCACTCTCAATCTGAGCACGCAATTCGGCGAGCAACTGCACCTGCAGCTCTGCATCGATGGCCGTGGTTGGCTCATCGGCAATAATCAACTCCGGTTCCATGACCAGCGCCATGGCAATCATCGCCCGCTGCCGCATTCCACCACTCAGCTGATGCGGGTAAGAATGCAGAAACTTCGCCGGATCAGAGAAGCCGGCACGCAGCAGTGCCTGCCTGACCTTCGCATCTACATGCTCCCGCGATGCCCTCGGTTCGTGCGCATAAACCGTTTCGCTTATCTGGTCGTAAAGAGTCATCAGAGGGTTCATCGCGGTCATCGGTTCCTGAAATATGAACCCGATGCGCCGACCCCTGAATTTCTGCCAGGTTGCTTCGTCTGCGCCGGTCAAAGTCTGCCCGGCAAACTCGATTTTCCCTGAACGCGCCGAAACCACCGCCTCAGGGAAAAGGCCGGCAATGTTCATTGCCAGAACCGACTTTCCTGAGCCCGACTCGCCGGCAATCCCAAGACAGCGGCCAGCCGAAACTTCAAGCGAAATGTTTTCGAGCACAGGCAATATACGCCCGTCAGTGGCGCGAAGCTGCAGCGAAAAATTCTGTATTTTCAGCACTTTGGGGCACCCTGTGTCACAGCTGCGATTCAGCCGGACCAAATAAAAGTTTCCAGTTCAGAACGTCGTTCCAGATGGCGCAGGCTGCGGTCGACAGACCGGCATCAGCATGATAAAGACCGACATCCATAGGTCTGACCAGAAATGACATCGGGCGATGCTCTTCAAGATAAGCCGAAAGACTCGCAATCGCCTGACTTCTGTCAACCCCGTCGAGCATTGAATCAAGGTCTTCGAGAGTTTTGTCGACCTGCCCATCTTTTACACCAGCGTAATTCAGATTATCAAGGACCTTTGGCGACGAGTGCAGCAACGAAGACCAGTTGCCACAAATCGGAAAATGATAACTGAGAAGCGCCGTGCTGAATTCGCCCTGTTTCAGACGCTTAGAAGCGAAATCAGACCAGGAGACAGCTTCAACCACAGCCTTAATCCCTGCGCGCCCGAGATCAGCAACTATCTGATCTGCAATCACCCTACGCGAAAGGTTGTCATCATTGATCAGAATCTTTATTTCAAAAGGGTTACCATTGAAATCGCGCCATTTATCGTTATTTACATCCTTGATTCCGGCCGCATCCAGCATTTTTTCGCCGTTTGCAAAACGAAGCGCATATTCTTCAGCCGCTGTCGACCCCGAAGCCAGAATATTTGCATAAAGCGCGACACCGTCACCCGGAAACTGATTCAATATGCGGTTCCGGTCTACCAGCAGATCAAGAGCAGTTCGCACTTTTGCATCGGCAAGAGATGCTTCGCGGGTATTGAAAACCCAGACCATAGCGGCCTGATTCGGATATTTTACAAACTTGACCTGCTCGAGCTTCATATTTTCAAGCTGCTCGGAAATCATCGAGGGAAGATTGATCCAGTCGTATTTTTTCTGCCTGAAGTTGGAAACCAGCTGCTGAAAATCGTAACTGCTGTGTATCAGAACCGCCGGCCGTGATGCAACACGGTCATCAAAGAAATGCGGGTTAGCTTCGAGCAGAAGATAAGAGCTTTTCTCGCGGGCTTTGATCATATACGGCCCGAGACCAACCGGCTTATCAGCATACATTTCAAGCACAGAGGCACCACTGGCGTTCTTGACCTCACCCGCAGCCGAGGCATTAGCTGCTGCATCAGTAACCCCAGCCGTTTTTTCGGGATCGAGAATATGCTTTGGCAGCAGACCAACGCAGAGAAGATCGAGATACTGGCGAGAGTTGCCGGCAAATATCATATGACATCTCTGCCCCTGACCAATCGAGGAAACAGCGAGAACCCCTTTTGCCAGTTCGGCATAAGGACTGTTGTTTTTGGGGTCAGCCATCGCCCTGATGGTGAATTCAAGAGACCGTGGGTCGAATTCGGTTCCGTCATGCCATTTCAGGCCGCGACGCCAGACGGCATTGAGAACCACTGTGCCATTATCACCGGGAGTTAAATAATATTCAGAAAAAAGATACGGAACGAAACTACCGTCAGCGAGCCTGCGCAGCGGTGCCGCATGAATAAAGTTGCAGACCATCTGGCCATGCTCAGACTCAATATGTTCAATCGGATTGAGACCAAGCGGGTCGCCGTAAACTCCGAGCCTGACAATTCTGCCACTGGAATCATTCAACATGGCAGCAATATCTTCGGGCAGTTCTTTGCTGCGCCGGCAACCGGAAACACTCACCAGAACTGCTATCAGAGCGAATATCAGTAGAATACGGAAGTTTTTCATGGTTCTGCTTTCCTTATTTCGATGCTGTTACCAGAAGGTTCCAGTCTTTCTATCAGTTCCCCTGTGGGGCTTGAAAAATGACGGTCCCGGAAGGAGTGACCGAAGTAGTTTCACCCGTGCCCGCACCGGTTTCGCCGCCAGGAGCGGTAAGTGGCTGCTGCAGAGGCATCTGCGGTGCCGGGGTCAGTGCTTCTGCCGGCTGACGGTTATATTTTCTGATCATTTCTTCAGCCCATTGCCTTGTTTCGGTAGCAGTGAGAGCAGAGCCAGCTATTCTTGCAAGCACCGGCACTGCCTCGCTGGCTTTTCCGGTCTGAAGAAGAGAATTACTCATATTGACTTCGGCTTCGGTGATCGAAGCTACAAGCGAGATGGCATGGCTCCTGATTTCTGGAGGAGCGGCAGCCGACCCGGCGGCAGTCTCAAGATGCTGACGTGCTCGGCCAAGTTGCTGAGAGCGCACGAGAATAACTCCCAGATCGCGGTGAAAAACCGGGTTATCTGGATTCAGATCTAGAGCCTTGACCATCGCTTCCTCGGCACGCTGCTGCAGACCGATATTCGAAGCAGAAATGCCGACAATGTTAAGCATCGTCGGGTCGCGGTCCTGCACGAGTGCTGAAACAGATGCCGCATAGTTGTATGCTTCTTCCCATTTCTGGGCACCGGCCTTGACGACTGCTAGAGAAGCCTTTGCCTGCAGTTCGAAGGACGGAAAGGCCAGCGCTTTTGTCAGATATTTTTCGGCCTGTGCCATCAGCTCGGTCCTTCTATTTTCAGGAATAGCGTATCTGGTGATATCGAGAGCTATCTTGCCGGCATACATGTAATAAATCGAACGCGCCTCGCCAGCAGTGAGTTCGAGACCATGAATCGCTTCCTGATAGGCTTCGACAAGCTTGTTCATCAGGTGATAATAGATGTGCATCTTGCGGAAAACCACCGAATGATAGGTCGATCTGGCGTTGAAATTGATATTCTGCATTGACTTTTCGGCGTAAACCATCGCCCGCTGCGGGTCCTGTTCCTGGGCATAGATCGCCGAAAGCTTAAGATACGGGTCACCAGGCAGAGGATCGAGCGCAACCGCATCGGTCAAAAGTGCTTTGGCCCGGTTAACCGCTTCGGCCTGGGTATATTTCATATACATGTCGGCTTCACGAACCATTTCGTCAGCCTTCCAGCAGCGCATTTCGTGCATGGTGTTGGTTACGCCGCCCAGCAGAGCGATTGCGGCAAACGCCAGCGCAACAGTCTGGTCGATACTGATTTTTCGGCGCACGAGCGGCGAATTGAAAAAGTCGGTTTCAGTAAGCACCGGCACCAGACCCAGAAAGAGAACGGCGTAAACTGCGGTTTCGATACGGTGGAACGGGAAATCCGGAATTGCGGCAAGCAGCTGCGACACCATCGCGGCACCGAGCCCGATCAGCAGAATATGTTCGCCACGCATTTCCCCGTCTGGGCGACTGAAAATTTCGCGGCGCAAAGCCAGCTGAATGCTGGTAAAAAAGCGATAGACGACAAACAGAAAAAGCAGCATGCCAAAAACGCCCATTTCAGAAATCAGCTGCAGCCAGTCGTTATGCGCCTGACGGAAGGTAACGGCAGTAAAGGTTTCTTTGTTATCTTCAGAAAAGGTCTGGCCTTCCTGGAACGGGAAAAAGTGTTTGAAAGCCCCGAAACCACGCCCGAAGAGCGTGTCAAAAACTGAACCGTCGAAGGCTTTGATGGTGCCATACCAGACCCACATACGCTCGTAAGTGTTACTGGCAAGGCGGTCGAGAGTAAAAGTGTATTTGATTTTATCGAGAATGCTTTCTGACTGAATGGTTTTGACCGACAACGCGAAAAGGCCTGCGAAGATCAGAATTACCGCAGTCAGGAAAAACGGTGCGTTCTTGCGCATCAGCTTCTGCTTGCGGTCGTTTAGGAACAGCATGATGGCCATGTAGACAATGCCACAGGCTATACCGATCAATGCGGCGCGGCAGCGGGTTATGTAAAGACCGTAGAGAAGCCAGCCATAAAGCCCGAGCGATATAACCTTCATTACCCGGCTGCGGTAATAGAAAAAGAAAGCCAGTGGCAGAAAGGCGGTGAACATGGCGAATGTGCCAAGATAGTTGCGGTTGCCGAAGGTCGAAACGACAGAGCCCATCGAATAGTCACGATTAGCCAGCTGCGGAAACAGAGGCAGATAGTAACCATTCGGGTCGATTTTGCCGTTCAGAACCTCTTCTTTTACGAATCTGACGATACTCTGAGCATCGAATTTGAAATAGAAATTATAGGTTTCCATGATGCCGATCGTCGAAGTGGCGATGCCGGTAAAGATGACGGCCCAGAGAATCAGCTCAACCTGCCAGCGGCTGCGAACCACGTTTGCCACAAGCGGAAACAGCAGAATAATGCTGAAAACCCCTCGCAGATCGCGAATCGCCGACGGCACATTGTAATTCCACATCACTGACAAAGCCGCGAAGCCGAAAAACAGCGTAAGCGGAAAATCGATGCTGGTGCGTGCCAGGGCCGGAGTTTTTCTGGTAAACAGACGGGCACAGTAGATACCGGCAAGAATCGCAATCGCGATTTTCGAGAAGAATTCTTTCGGAGTCAGAAAATTTTCAGTTGTGGCGCGGCTGTAGAGAAACGGCATTACCAGAATAACTACGAGAATGCCTACATAGACCAGCCAGTCGGTAACCGAAAGATCGGCGCGGGTTTCTTTGTTGTTTTTTCTGAACAGTCGGTAAAGGAACTCTTCAAATGCCTGCAGCCCAGAAGGCTGGCTTGAGACAGCATTTTCCGGGGTAGCATTATCGGCCGGCAAACTTCTGACCCGTTTTTTTGCCATAACTCAGTTTGCCTTTATAATTATCGGATCAGCTGGATATTCCCCGGTTGAACCATTGGCCTTGCGGCCGGAATAATCTTTTATGCGGGTGTTGCCCGGAGAAACTCTGACTGTTGAAGAGCCAGGATAAAAGGCCGTATCGCTTGCGGTATTATTGAATTCAAGCAGAATCTCAGCCGCAGAAGCGGGAAAACTTGCCGGACTGACGAAAATACCGACTGCCACGTCTGAAGAAAAAAGCAGGTCGCCAGCAGATGGCGAAGAATTATTATAAACAAGACCGGTATCAGATGCAGGAATAAAGCGAGAAAATTCAAGACGGAGCAGGTCTTTCTGGCTGATCATACGGTTATTATCGACATCGACCCAGGTGGCGCGCTGTAAAGTGAGCGGCGGTTTGTAATCGACAATAATATCATCGCGTTCGACACTGTTATCGGGGCCGTTAGACTTGATCTGGCCTTTCAGCCAGTCAACCGTGTAATCACGTCCCCACGGGTCGCGGGGAAGATCCTGCAGGTAATGCCCGAGCAGCACACGCAGATCGGTTCCCTGAAATGGGCGTTCTGCCATGGTGTCATGCTTGACCAGAGCCTCTTTAATGATATCAAGCTCATGTTTGGCTTTGGTCAGGCGGGTCTGCCTTACATAATCCTGATAATAAGGCAGGGCAACGCCAATCAGAATGGCGATGATGGCAACAACAATCAACAGTTCAATCAAAGAAAATGCTCGTTTATTCATGGTTGAAAATACTACCATACGGCCTCTCCGCCAACAAGAAAAACCTGAAGCAAGAATCAAATTCACCGCTATCAATAGAAAAAAAACGCAAGGACCGCTATTCCCGTGTCTTGATAACAACAGGTTGAGCAGCCTTGCATGGAGAACCATTGCCATCCACAATCGTGCTCGCCACCTTTACCGAAAGAGTATCTGACCCGATGACGAATGATGGATTCGAACCTGCCCCGAAAGTCAATTTCACGGTCATATTGTAATCTGTAAAATCTGCGGCCACCAGAGGAACATAATCAGCCGAAGGCGCACCGGTCGAGTAAATAAAATCATCGTTTGCAATTGGAGAGGTTGTCGGGCCATCACCGAGATTCCGACGCAGCGGACGGGTGAACTTTACCTGCAGTTTGTCGCCGGAGTCCACCCTCATACTACCGTTGGCGTCTTCCCAGAAGACGCGGGAAACAGCCATGGGCGGCCGAAAAAACTGGGTAACCTCGTCACCGGTATTAGCAACACGATCAGGGCCTAGTGAAAAACAACTTGAAGACGCAGGAGCGATTGAATACTGACCACCCCAGGGGTCCATCATGGCCTTATTTATATATGCCCCGACCAGCTTATCGATTGTCGTGTCCGGATAAGGACGACTCTGATCTGTCTCATAGCGAATCAGACCGTTTCTAATTTCGTCGAGATCCTGCTTTGCCTTGGCGATACGAGTATCCTCGAGGTATTGCTGAACATATGGCAACACAGCGCCAGCGAGAATTGCGATAATAACGACAACAATAAGAAGTTCCAGCAGGGTAAAACCAGTCTTCTTCATTTTAAACTCCTTTACAACACCACCAATATGCTTTTTTATCATGAAAAACACCCCCCGTCTCCGGGGGGTGTTGCAAGCCTTCAGAAACCAAGCGGCATCATCAGAAGGACTGAATTACAACCGAGTTGGTTGCGCAGTTGTTGGGGCCAAATGGAGCAACGGCAGCATCCTGAACGTTGGCGGGAACCTGCACGTTAATAGTATCGCGGCCGGGAATGAAAACCGGAGAACCGGTGGTGAGAACCGTCACGTCGCAGTCTTTGGAAGTCGCGGTCCAGGTGTCGGTAGCAGTAGCAGTAGTGGTATAGGTAAAAGCAGTAGCCTGGGCAGCACCGTTAACCATAAGTCTCAGGTCACCGGCAGCGAGAGGACCATTGATGTCGGAAAGAAGAACGCCACGGGTGAATCTCAATTTAATCTTATCGTTGGCATTCACAGTACCACTCTTGTCTGAGTCAACCCAATAAGCCTTGGAAAGGGCAAGAGGCGGACGGAAGTCTCTTGCTACGTCATCACCAGAGGTACCTGCGGCTCCACCGTAATCCGGGTTGCTAGAATCGCGGTTCGGACCACCGGAGAAAACGACTGAGCTGGTGGCAGAAATACAGTATGGAGCTCCCCACGGGTCAAATGGAGCTTTATCAAGATACGGACCTACAAGCATGGCACTAGAAGTGGCGTTGTATGTTACGCCGCGATCAAGCTCGAATCGTATGAGAGCCGTTCTGACAAGATCAAGATCTGATTTACAACGAGCAATTCTTGAGTCCTCGACATAGTCCTGAACATAAGGAATGGCCGCTCCGGCCAGGATCGCGATGATCGTGATTACGATCAACAGCTCAATAAGAGTAAAACCTTTTCTAAGCATACTTTATACCCTCCTGAAATTTTTTGAACGACAGACTTTGAACCAACCACAACAACGGCAGGTTTAACCGCCCACCACGGTAAATTCACCCAACTTTTGCTGACAGCTCTTTCACGGAATTACCGCTGGCTGCCCGGCGATACCTCCTGTGTCGATTATTTGCCGCCCGTCAACAACCAGCGGCTTTAACCCTTCAGGTTCTCAAGCATTTCACAACTGCAAACCCGAACATTAATTACAGAGCAATTTCTATGCCAAAACACCATAAAACAAGTTTACTGTGGCAGTATTTTTACTGGCTGGCTGGAAATACACAGATTAGAAGCCGGCAAAGCCAGATCTTTTAGAATACTGTTAGATTTGATCTGTATACTGTCAGAACCAGGAACGAATGCATCGTTAACCAGCACGTTGTAAACAAGGGTCCGGCTTGCGATGATTTTCAGAGTGTTCGTAGCTTCGAAAAGCTGAGGGAAAGGAGTAGATGTACCAATCATTCCAAAAATTTCAGCCGTCTTGTGACCAGCGCCGCCGAGGTCTGGAGTTTCCAGATTAAAAAGCTTTCTGCTGAAAGTAAGCTGAATCGTATCGCTTGAGTTCTGAATATCAACCGCACCAGACTGGTTACGATCTACCCACTTGACGCTTACAAGAGCAAGCGGCGGCTGATAAGGAACCTGAATATTGTCTTCGAGACTGTCAACGTCTCTGTCCGGGCCGCCGGAAACAACAAGACCCGAGTCAGTGGCGACTCTGTAGGTTTTGCCCCATGGGTCGATCGGGGCTTTGTTAAGATAACGACCTGTCAGGTCTTCGACAGAATCTTTGGCGTATTCACCCTCGCGGGTTTCATAAACAGCCAGTGCCCGTGCAATTTCTTCAAGGTCGGTCTTAGCCTTTGCAATCCTTGACTCTTCAACGTAGTTCTGCACATAGGGAAGAGCGGCGCCAGCCAGGACAGCCAGAATCGTTATAACTACCAGAAGTTCGATCAGCGTAAAACCCTTTTTCACAAACATACTCCTTGATGCAATTTACTGTGGCAGAATTACTACAGGCTGACTCGAAATACAAAGGTTGGCAGCCGGGATAGCCATGTCTTTGAGAATATTGTTCGACTTGATCTGAACGCTGTCAGAGCCAGGACCAAACGCATTATTAACAAGAACATTGAAAACCACAGTTCTGCTGGCAACGATTTTTGCCGTATTGGTTGCTTCGAACAAAACTGGGAAAGAGGTTGTAGTACCGATCACCTGAAAAAGTTCTGCAGTCTTGTTTGCAGCACCCTTGAGGTCGGGCAGTTCGCTGTTTGCAAGTCTGCGGCTGAAGGTCAACTGAATGGTATCACTCGAGTTCTGAGTGTCAACAGCACCAGACTGATTGCGGTCGACCCACTTAACACTTACGAGAGCAAGCGGCGGCTGATAAGGAACCTGAATATTATCTTCTGCAGAATTTAAATCACGATCCGGGCCGCCTGAAACAACAAGCCCTGAATCGGTAGCGACTTTATAGGATTTGCCCCATGGGTCGATCGGGGCCTTGTTGAGGTAGCGACCGGTCAGATCTTCAACTGTGGTTTTGGCATACTCACCCTCACGGGTTTCGTAAACAGCCAATGCGCGGGCTATTTCCTCGAGATCGGTTTTTGCCTTTGCGATTCGCGATTCAGCAACGTAGTTCTGCACGTATGGCAGAGCTGCGCCGGCCAGAATTGCCAGAATGGTGATTACCACCAGCAGTTCAATAAGTGTGAAGCCTCTTCTCAACATAATTCCAGTTCTCCTTCTGAGAATAATTACCTTGACGATGTAATAACTACTGTCTGGCTGGTCAGGCAGTAATTGCCGGAACCAGGCGCCAGATCTCTGATTCCCGCACCATCTGCAAGCCAGATACTGTCACTGCCGGGCGCAAAAATTTCCTTTGCACCAGTCGCAACGGGCAATGTAACCAGATTCCCTGAACTGTCAAGCTTAAGAGCGTTCCAGCCCAGAGACGTTGCAATACCGTTATTGTTTGTCCACTTAAAATATGTATATGCATTAGACGGATCAAGAAATACAGGACTGGTAGCAGCAAGTTTCCGGGAAAAATAAAACTGCAGATAGTCAGGAGTGTTCTGGGTATCGACCGCACCAGACTGATTCGCATCCACCCACTTCACCTGAACCAGCGCCAGCGTTGGCTGATAATTTACCGAGATGTCGTCAACACTGTAGCTTACGCGGTCTGGGCCCGAAGAAAACACGACACCGGCACCGGTAGCAACGATGTAAGCACGTCCCCATGGGTCAATCGGCGATGAATTAAGGTATCTGCCCGAAAGTTGATGTAGAGTGGTATCCTGATAGACGCCTTCTCTGGTTTCGTAAACAGCCAGAGCTTTTTTTATCTCTTCAAGGTCTGATTTAGCTTTGGCAATACGGCTTTCTGCAACGTAATTCTGAACATATGGAAGAGCGGCCCCCACCAGAACAGCGAGGATCGTAATTACCACCAGCAGTTCGATCAGCGTAAAACCAGCCCTTTTAAGCACTTTTTCCTCCAGAATTCGTACACAGTCTTAAAAAGTAACCCAGTAACACAACTTAGTCAACTTTTACCGGATCTTTTCAAAATTATAAATAAATATTTCTTTATCTTTTATAAGAATTTTACCCTCAACCCGCAAGCACTGTACCGCCCGCTTGTTTCACAAACTTTTCAGGGAAATTACCTCCCCAGACAAGAAACAAGCACCAAACCACAGCGAAACAGCACAAAAAAAACCGGCATTAATAACAATCAAAGACGCCTATGTGATTTTTTTTCACATCCAGTAGAGAAATTTCACACACACACTACTGAGTCTTTTATGCCTCGCCCGGGAAATTTTCCCCAAGAAAATACAGAATTTTTTATCATTCCGCTTTTCATTTCTTCCTTTTTTCGATCACCAGGTTGTCAACCTTTCCAAGACGTTGAGGCTGGGGCGAATAATCAACTATCGATTCGATATATTCTCTCGGGAAAAGCTTCGTCTGGCCCGGAATCACGCTCGGCGAAATTGGCGGAGCAAAATCTATTCTTGCCTTGTAATGATTATCACCCGGTCTTATCATCGCCGAACCCAGAGCCTTTTTGGGAAAATCGGTTTCAAAATCGATTCCGAGCGGCTCCTTCATTTGAGCTGGTCGTGAAAAAGTGAGGTCGATATAGTCACTGATGTCAACGACATTATTGAGGTTCGTATCGACATATTCAGCCCGGGTGATAAAAAAACTCTGGGGAAGATAATAAACAGCAACATCATCACTCTCAGAAGCGACATTCGTTGTCTGAGGCCGGCCATCAGGCCCACAGGAAAATACAATCCCCTGTTTCGGGTCATGCAGATAGTAAACACCCCAGGGATCGCGCGGCGGCTCTTTTTCGAGATATGTGCCGATAAAAGTTCCGAGGGCCGGCGGCGAAAACACCTCAGTCTCAAACTGACGGGTTTCCTTGATGTTATAAAGACGTACAGCCTTGATCAACTCATCGATATCGGCACGCGCCCGGGTAATTCTGGTACTGGCTATGTAGCGACGATATTCTTCGATTGCAAAAATCAGCAGGGCAGAAATTATCAACATGGTTACCAGCAATTCTATAAGAGCAAAACCCTTGTTGAATCTGCGGTTCATTGCACAACCTGCTTTCTTCCAGTTCGTTATGAAACTCAATATATCAGATTCCCTCCGGCGCGGGAACGATACAAAAGGTCAGTTCAAGCCTACAGTTACCGATTCTGTTGTAGGAACTTCTTCATCGAGATAATCAACATTGACCAGTCTTGGAGTAACAAGCATGATCATTTCAGAATTGTTAGTCTTGTTGTTGTTGTGAGTCAGAAGAGTCTTCAACAAAGGTACCTTGTTAAGAAGTGAGGGCGAAGTCTTCTGTTCAGAACCCTGGTGGTTGATAAGACCACCAAGAACTACTGTTTCGCCGTTTTTAATACGAACATAGGTCTGGGTGTTTCTTTCTGAGCGATGAATCTGACCATCGTCGTTGATATTAAGAACTGAGTCTACAGTGGTATTGAGCTCCATGCTGATTTCATTGTCACGGGTAATTTCAGGAGTAACTTCGAGTCTGATACCGACCTGAACATCGCGGTATTCTTTATACACCTGGGGAGTATATCCCAGGTAACTGTTACTGGCGTTTTCATATCTGAAATACGGCACCGGAATAACTTCACCGATGTTGATCGAGGCTTTTTTACCATGCACAGCCCTTATCTTGGGGCTGGCAAGCACCTTTGCCTTGCTTTCCTGTTCGAGGAAGTCGAGGGTAGCCGGCAAGGCATAATTACTGGGTAGGCGACCGATATCGCCAACATTTATCTGATAGCCATCGAGTTTGATTCCGAGCTGGCGCAGACTGGTGCGGTTAATTTCGACCAGTTTAACCTCAATTACAGCCTGCTTAACCTTCTCGTCGACACTCTCGATGATCTTTTCGATCAGATTGAGATTTTCAACCGTATCGTAAACAGAAAGAGTGTTGATTCGTTCATTCAGTGAGAAGTTACCGGTGTCTATTTTCTCAGCCAGCGATTTACTGCTGCTTATCATCTTTACAACTTCTTCCGGCTTTGCATTGATCAGCTTGAAGGTGCGGTACTGCTTTTTACCGAATTCCCCGGCACTATCCTTAGCCAGAATAACAAAGGTATTGTCGTTATGAGGTTTTTTGACCAGACCGTTGGTTTCGATCAACAGATCAAGAAGCTCGTCAAGGTTGAGGTTTTCGACGTAAAAATTAACCTGCTTGTCCTGAACGCTTTCGTGAATGATAAGGTTGACATTCATCATTTTTGAAAGGGTCTGCAGAGCATCTTTAAGACTCAGATCGCGGAAAAGAAGTTCGCGTGCCATTCTGCCACTATCTGTACCGAGCGAGATAATTGTCAGATCGCGGCCCTTGAGGGTGTACTGAAAATTTCTCTGAAGAAGAAGGTTTTTGAGAATTTCGCGCAAAGTTACATCCTGTGCGTTTACACTGAATTTTCCCTTAACCCCCGCATCGGCAAAAATTCTCAGATTGAATTTCACAGCCAGAGCGTTGAGAATTGTCATCAGGTCTTCCTGTTCAAAACTCAGACTGACTCTCGAATCAAGCACATTCGCCGAATTTCCCGAAAAAGCGGCAATTTCAGCAATATTTCCGGCCGCAGACCTTGAAAGAGGCGAAATCTCGAGAACCAGGTTCCGGTCGACCCTCCTTGGACTGACCTTCAGTGGTTCATTGAAAACAATAACCGCTCTGACAACGTCAGGACGGGCACTTACCTGACTGATGCGCATAAATTTAACCAGCGAATGCGGGGCGGGGATAATGGTGCTGGCAGCGGCGAATTCCCAGTCGTAAAAATCGGCACGGACAACTTCCGGAGCTTCCATGGTTACGTTGAATTCCTTTACTTCATGCGCAGGAAACAACACCATGCCATTTGCCCCATATCCGGCAATTTTCAACTCGGTAAGCTTTTCGGCTGCTCCTGCCGGCATACTTAAAATAACCGCCAGCAGGAAAACCAGAGCCAGTCGCACGTTACAGCATGTGCGCCGCAGGTCTCTGCAGTTTTTTAGAAACTTCATAAGCCGCTCCTTAATCAAATGATCAATTACAAAAAATTAATATCCCCGTTACATCATTCGACATCAACAAAACAAAACTTTATAGTAAAATAAAACTTTTGAAAAAAAAGAGCGGCCCGAAAGCCGCTCTTTTTTTTTGTTTGCGTCTACATGGCCGGCGGCGTTGCCCCGGTTGAACCACCTGTAACAACGCGGGCCATTCGGAAAATAGGCAGATACATTGCCAGAACGATAATACCAACTATAGTACCAATAACAACGATAAACGCCGGTTCAACCAGCGCAGTGATCTGATCTATCAGGAAGTTTATTTCGTCTTCATAGAATTCAGCGACCTTTTCCAGCATTTCGTCAAGATTACCAGATTCTTCGCCGACTTCGATCATCTGGGTCGACAGTTCAGGCATGATCTCGACCTTGGCCAGAGCCCTTGAAATCGGGATACCGCCTTCAACCTCTAGAACGACCGCTGCGAGTGACTCCCTGATAATAGCATTGTCAACGGCTTCGTTACTGATCTTCATCGCAGAAATGATATTGATGCCTGACTCAAAAAGTGTAGCCAGGTTTCTTGCATATAGGGCAATGATATATTTCTGAAGCAGACCACCGAAAACGGGCAATCTCAGCTTTATCCAGTCGAAAAATCGACGACCGGGCGAAGTCTGGTTTATCTGAAAAAGAATAATGAAAAAAGCCAGGCCCGCGGCAAAAAGAAGCAACAGATTACCCCCGATGAAATTCGAAAAATCGATAACCTGCTGCGTCAACCATGGCAATTCCTGGTTGAACTGGGTAAAAAGATTGGCAAACTGCGGGATGACAAAAAGCATCAGAAACATTACAACCAGAGCCGCAACGGCCGATATGATCAATGGGTAGGTCATCGCTCCGATAACACGCCGGCGAATCGAGATCTGCCGTTCCATAAGTTTGGTCAGACGGTCGAGAACCATAACCAGCCGACCAGACTCCTCGCCAACCTTTATCAGATTGGCATACAGCATACCAAAAATATCCTCGTGTTTCTTGAAACAAAGATTAAGAGGCATACCACCTTCAACTTCGCTCTTTGAATCCCAGATGATTTTTTTAAAACGCCAGGTCTTCATCTGACGCGAAAGGGTGCCCAACGACCGCAATACCGAAATACCAGCGCGCGAAAGGGTGGCAAAGTATTTGGTGAAAAGAAGTCGTTCGCCAAGGCCTATGTTGCCGTAAAATGGGTTCAGATACGAAAAGATGGGCCGGTTCTCTTCTCCTGGCCCTTCCTGTCTGACGTCATCATTTTCGTTATTGCGGATATCTACCATCTTGCCGCCCCCTGAATGTTTTTCTTATTTTACCACGGCATCTCAGTACCATTTAATTTTATTCTTACATCACGAATCTGTTTTCCGGCAGGCACAAGTTCCTGGTCGGCCCAGACATAGACCCGCTCGTAGAAACTAACAGAATCAAGACTCGAGTTATATTCAAGACGAAGCTTCGCATCACCAGCAAGAGGAGCTATGAGAACAGATTCAACCGGCTGTTGAAGATATGGCCCTTCAAGCTGACCAAGGCTGGTCGGATATGCCATTTTGTCTTTAAAATAACGGGAAATGGCATCGCGAACAATCTTCAGGTTCATTCTCGCAGTGTTTTCACGGGCTTCAGGAATCATGTCGGCATAATAGTTATAGCCGACCCCGGCGAGGACGGCTATCATTGCGATCACAACCAACATTTCCATGAGGGTGAAGCCCCCACGCTGTCTATTCATCTCTTACCATCATCACTGTCTGTTCGGCGGGCCCCTTGAAATCAACTACCTGCCGGTGCTGACGGTAGCCTTTGCGCTTCAGAGTAATTTCTCCGAATTCCTTCTTGATAAGACTGATCTTGAAAGAGCCCTGCCGGTTCGTTGAAACCTTGGAATCTTCAAGCAGAACCTCTACATTCGGCAGCGGCTGCCGGGTAAAAGCATCGACAACCGTGATTGTCACAGAGTCGGAGAGTTTGATGGGCTTCAGGTAAATCCTTGATGGATTACCGGCTTTGAGCATTTCTTCCAGCTGGCCGGCTGCGGTTGAGAACCCGTCAGCAATTATGACGACATAGCCGGAGCTTTCGTCGAGCAGAATCTGCCCAAGGCGGTTTGACTGATAAATCTTGTTGCCGAGCATCATGGCAACATCAGCAATGCCAGTTCTGGAACCAGCATCGACGATTTCAACAAGAACCTGCCTGTCTACAGCCGGCGGTGCAGAATTATCGGAAACAGCTGAAGAAGCTGGAGCAACCCCTGACGCAGTCGATACTTTTGCCGAACCTTTGCTCTTAAGAGTAACCTGAACCAGAGGATCTTTGAGATAGCCGTCTTCAAGCATCTGCGAAATCAGGCGGGCCGCATCGGTAGTTTTCATGCCGGTGACTCCAACAGAACCAACCAATGGCATAATTATACTACCGTCTTTGCCAACCTGCCTCTCTACCGACAGTTCTGGTTCACCTTTGACCCAGATACTGATGGTATCACCGGCTCCGAGCAAAGCGGGCGCGGCCGCATTAACCAGGCCAGACGCGCTTACCAGGCCGATGAAAATAAAGATTAACCACTTAATTTTGTTCATATTTGTCCATTAAGTTAGATTAGGCTGCAAACTATATCGGACAACGATTATCATTTACTTAGTAAAAAAATAACATATTTTATCTGTAATACAAAATTTTTTAACAAACAGAGGCAAATCAGAATCGATAGATTCCGCGTCATTCCCGCATTTACGCCCAAAACAAAACAGGCAGGAATGGCGAAAAGAAATCACCGCAGACCGGCAGAATTGAATAAATCAGTGCTGTTTGCGCGCAGAAGAACTGGGAATATTCAATTCAATGCGATATTTGGCAACTGTGCGGCGGGCGAGAAAGATGCCGTCTTTTTTCAGCAGATCGACAATGTGACTGTCGGAAAGTGGCTTTTTGGGGTTTTCTGCCTTTACCAGGTCGTCGATGCGTTTCTTTACCGCCATCGTCGAAACGTCTTCGCCGCTCTGAGTACGGGCAGCGCCAGAAAAGAAGAATTTCAGTTCGAAAAGCCCGCGCGGCGTCTGCACATATTTGCCGCTGGTGGCACGGCTGACCGTCGATTCATGCACACCGGCCATGCCGGCGACATCCTGAAGCGTCAAGGGCTTGAGATGTAGAATGCCAAAATCGAGAAAGTCACGCTGAACCTCGCAGATGGCCCGGGTAACGCTGAGAATCGTCTCTTTGCGTTTGTCGACATACTTGAGAAAAGACCTGGCCGCTTCAAGTTTGTTGCGAATAAACTCGTAAGTCTCTTTTTCGGTTTTATCGCGATGCTTCATCGCATCTTTATAGAGGTTGTTGATGCGCAGGCGCGGCAGATCGCGCTCATTCATGGTGACAACATATTCGTCATCGACCTTTTCAACAAAAACTTCGGGTGAAACGTATATTTCATCACCAGTTGACGGAAAGCTCGCTCCCGGCTTCGGGTTGAAACTTTTGATAATTTCGACCGCCGCCTGTATATCTTCGAGCTCGAAGCCGGTGACCTTAACAATATTGTGGATACGATTCTGCGCCAGGTCTTCGAGATGACTGGAAACAATAGCAGTTACCGCGTCATCGCCATACCCCTCTTCATGTGCCTGAATAAGAAGGCATTCGCGCAGATCGAAAGCCCCTACTCCTGCCGGGTCCATGGTTTGAATCGCTTTGCGGACTCTTTCGACAACTGCGATATCAACCTTCAGCAGCTCGGAAATCTGCTCGCTGGTATGCCTGAGATAGCCATTGCGGTCTATCAGGCCGATGAGATATTCACCGATCTTCTGTTCGGTCGGATTGAGGCTGACTTCGCGCAACTGAGTGGCAAGATGTTCGCGCAGGTTGCTTTTTTTAGAGACGAAATTTTCGAATGAAGTTTCTTCATCGCGATTATAGCTGCCTGAAGAAATCTTGAATTCAGAATGCTCGTTATCTTCGATGTATCTCTGCCAGTCGACACCAAAATCATCCCGACCGGCTTCTTTGAATTCACGAGACGGGGGCCCCGCTTCCGGGAGCTTCTCGCCAAGCTTCTCGAGCGGCAGCTCGTTCTGCTTAACCGCTTTCTCATCAAGTTCGACAACCGGATTGGTTTCGAGCACCTCGAGAATCTGATTTTTCAGCTCAACGCTGTTAAGCTGCAGAATCTTGATCGCAAGCTGCATTTCCGGGGTCATTTTCAGGGTCTGGGTGAGCTTCTGAGACAACCCGAGTCTGAGTGAATTATCCATTTTATGACAAACCTTACTGAAACTTTGATGAGAGAAATCTATCTCAAGGCCATTATACCGTATCAGACCAATTACAACAACCGCAGAGTTTTACGCGCGGGAGGGGGAAGTTTTGCCGGTCTGGCGAGGGTCGAGAGGGTCATTATCGGCTTCTGCCCTGAACACAACGACAGTGACGCCAAGGTCGCCCTCGCCGTAGCGGCCGG
>CAZFUG010000013.1:26691-35731 GCA_964522035.1 uncultured bacterium | reverse complement strand
CCCAAAAATTTTGAAGGTTCAATCACTATTCTTGGTGAAAAAGGCACAGTAAGGGTGGGTGGTATAGCTATCAATAAAATTGAAAAATGGGAATTTGCTGACTACGACGATGAAGATAAGGCGATTCTTGAGGCTTCCTATAATCCACCAAATGTTTATGGTTTTGGCCATTCTGCATACTACCACAATGTCCTAGACGTTCTTGAGGGCAAAGCAGAGCCAGATACAGATGGCAGATCTGGTAGAAAGAGCCTTGAATTGATTCACGCTCTATATTTATCTTCAAAGGACGCCAAAGTTATTTCTCTGCCGCTAAGATTATAATCTTCTGTAGTCACTTTAAGGTTTGGCCACGATAAAACCAGTTTTTGACACCAGTCTCTGAATCTGTTAGGCCGGCAAACGGCGACCGAGTCGTGGTCTTTTCAAAAATGGAGATGCTCAAAATCTGTAGAATTTTGTGGATGCTGTGCTTTATTCAACTCCCTTTTTTGCTACAAGAAACTATGTAGAAATTGCCATCATATCTGTGTCTTAACTGCATCATCATGGGTTCAGTGAAATGCCTTTATCCGGATATGCTATTTTGATATACTCGGAATAAATCCACTTTCTATCTCGATTTTTATAAAGGCGCAATTGAGATGGCGGGAAGGCTCAAATTATTTGTCAGGAACGAAAATCGCTTCTTCGTATCCGGAACCACAAAATTGATTCTCCTCAGGACACAGAGAGGTTTTTTGCTGAGTTGATCCCAGCAAGTATCACTACTTGGTTGCATTCTAGACTTGTGGTTCGATCCACCGGAGCCGGAATTCATTTTTTCATTTGGGAGTTTTATTTGGCACGGGTTAAGAAGAAAGCGGATAACTAATGTGTTGCGTAGAGCCTGCGATGATACAGCTACTTTTGATCGATGACATAGAAACCAGGGTCGAAGAACAGTTGATGCAGAATGTTCTCATCGCGAACCTTGGCGGGTTTTACAATGACCACGCTTGGCGTGTCCCACCTCAGATACAACAATGGGTGGGGTTATATTCCGCCTTTGGTTTGCTGGAATTTTGCCTAGGGATAAAAGGAAAGACATTGCTTGATGGTTGTCGAGTCCAAGGTATAGGTGGTTTGAACAAAATCGGCCCCGGTGCTTTCCTCAAAATACAGGTTCTGGTCTTGTTTGGTAAGGAGTTAAGCGAAGTCTTCGAAGACCCTCCAATTTCTGCTATAGTTGACTTCGTCAAGCGTGCTTATGGTGATTTTTCCGCGGTTTCCAGAATGATACAGTTTGCTCTTCAATGCACCCAAGCATGTTGTGATACCCATCAAGCTTTCTCTGAAAGTCTGTTGTGCAAAGATCATTGTAACGAACCGCTTGTAACAACTGAGGGTCCGTATTCGTCGATTCCCCTGGTGACGATTGAAACGCTGGTTGAGCTAGGGGCGTGGAAGAAAATCGAGCATTTGAGAAAGAACTATTCGTCAGGTGTTCATATTCCCACTCCCCTTTCATTATCGGCTATCTGCCGGCAAAAATTTCTTGTTTGAAATCGCAAAATCATTCTTTAGTCAGAGAAAGATCTATTCGTAATGTTTTCCGTAATTCGTCAAAACTTTAATCGGACAGTAGTTATAATATGAGTAAAAATGTTGCAGATGATAATGCCTGTTTAAGACACCATGCAATACCAGCAAGCTTTAAAAAAAATGTTGTGCGTTTGGCTTTTGGTGCTGGTTTTGCTCAGATAATTTCCTTTGCTTGTTCACCCATTCTTACTAGAATGTACTTACCAGAAGCATTTGGAATAGGTGCAATTTTTTCCGCAATAACATCAATCATTGGGGTTATTGTTTGCTTAGGTTATGAATCTGCCATTGTATTGCCTGAGAGCAGCATTGAGGCTGTAAGCATTCTACAATTATGTTTAATATGTGTATTTTCAACTTTTATAATAACAGTTATCGCTACTTTCTTTTGCGGTGGGATGCTATTGAGTTTTTTAGGCGCATCAAACCTTGAGCCTTATATTTTTCTTATACCTATCGCTGTTCTAATCCAGGGAATTTTTGTGTCCTTAAATTACTGGAATGTTCGCAGAAAAGATTTTGGATGGCTTTCAATTGCTCAAATTTCTACTTCCTTAGCAAATAATACGGGTCAGATAGGAGCTGGGAGATTGGGTTTTACTTCTGGCGGCACAAAAATTGTTGCCGCCATATCTGCCCAAGCCTTAGCCACAATGATTTTGGCGTGTAAAATGTTTGTCCAAGATGGTCGTTTTATCCTATGTAATATTAGTATTAAAAACGCTTTGTCCAGTGCGCGCCGGTACAAAAAATTTCCATTGTATAATACTTGGTCTGCGTGGCTCAACACTATTTCAAATACACTTCCCACGATGTTGTTGGGATTTTATTTTTCTGCTCAAACGGTTGGTTTTTATGCGCTGGGACACAGTCTCCTTAACATCCCGATGGGCTTGTTAGGCAACTCAGTTGGGAATGTATTTTTTCAGCACGCAGCAGATGCTCGTTCTAATGGAAATTTGCCTCAAGTCGTTGAAAATACTGCGGACAAGCTTATGTTGTTTTGCATGTTTCCCTTTTTGGCTATGATTGTTGTTGCCCCTGAATTAACTCAATCAGTTTTTGGTGAAAAATGGTATGAAGCAGGCGTTTATGTTCGGATATTGACACCATGGCTACTGTTTGTTTTTATTATTTCTCCAATTTCTTCTCTTGTAAACATATTGGAAATACAAGAATTTGGTGTGTTCTTTAATTTGATTTTAATAACTACCAGGGTTTTGTCTTTGGTTATTGGTGGCATGTGTGGCAACGTATATCTTGGATTGTCTCTATTTTCTGCTAGCGGCGCAATTATGTGTTTATATAAAATAGCGTATGTTACAAAAAAATCCGGTGTCAGCAGGCGTAGTTTATTACAAAAATTTTCTAAACATTTTCTATTCGCAGGCATATTTATTTTGCCTGTTTTGATTTTTAAAATTTTTGGCCTGCTTAAATCAGGCTCAATTATTTTTGCCACTTTTTTGCTGTTCATAGGATATGCTAGCTGGATGCTAAAATATAACAATCTGAACGGCAAATGGCTTTTTTCACAACTGCCTAGTAATGATAGACGATGAGACAAGTTGCAGCGAAAGGGCCTTATTATTTATTTGAAAAGAATCAGGAATAAAGACTGGCTCATTCTTTAGCTAGATCATTCCAAATTAACTCTCTATTATTGAGGAAATGGATACTATGAAAATATCTTTTGTTGGTGATTTAAGTGCGACGGGGGAGTTTTATTCCGCCATAGAGCATAATAAATTATCTGTTTCAACTGATTTGTGCAATGTTTTTCTTAACTCAGATTTTACCGTTGCCAATTTGGAAGGCCCAACGACTACATCTAAAAATGTGTTTGGTGCAAGAGTTAGTGTAATAAGCCCAATTAATACGATTAGCTTTTTTGCAAAAAAGAAAATTAATGTCTTCAATTTAGCCAATAACCACACCTTTGATGCGGGCATAGCTGGCTTCTTGGATACCAAGAATAATATAATGAGAAATAATTGCCAATTTTTTGGTGCCGGAGAAAATGTTGATGAGGCATCCAAATTATTAATTCTCGAAAAAGGCGAAGTTAAAATTGGTTTAATCGGGGTCGGGGATCCTGGAGAGGGGCTTTCTCATAGTGGGAACTATGACGAGGGAGCAATCATCTCGGATATGAATGTTGCCTTGATAAAAAAATTAATTGCCCGCTCGAACTCAATTGCAGATTGGACAGTTTTGAATTTTCACAATGGAACTGAATTCAATTTCTATCCTATAAAATATGTAAGGGAAAAACTAAAAAGATTTATCGATTTCGGGGCAGATATTATAATTGCTCATCATCCGCATGTCCCTCAGGGAATAGAGAAATATAATACTGGCGTGATTTTCTATTCTCTTGGAAATTTTTTATTTGATTTGCAAGAGCATAAAAACAAGAAATATACCAATTTATCCTTAATAGTTACTATCGATTTTAATAAAAGTAGCTATGATTATTCATTTTTATTGTCTAAATGCGATTCCTCAAAAAACTCTATTGAAATCGTTAAAGATAGAAAAGTTCTTAACTGGTTCAATAAGCTAAATTATTATACAAATAGTAAAATCATTGGATTATATGCTTTTGGGGATTTGATTAGAACAATCTTCTTCAACCCAATTTTTTTCAACAGAAAATTGGCCAATGCCTTGATTTTTCTAACAGTTTTTCTAAAACCGATAATGTTTCTTAATGGCGGCTCAAAGGAACTATTGCGTGATTTTTTAAACTATCTTAGATTGGGTTTTTTAATGAAATTGATCAATACTCAGGACATGTTCACAAAAGATCAAGAGTATTGACCTTAATATTGAACCTATCCCATAACCATGAATACACCACCTTACTGATGGATTTTCGAGAGCTACGCTAGGCATTCTGGGGCAGCACCTTTGGGCCAGAGGATATTTCGTAGCTTCGAGTGGTAACGTAACTGACGAAATTTTGAAAGAGTATATTGAAAATCAAGGTGCTGAGTCCCAGGATGACGATGATTTCAAAGTTTCGCAATGATAGCCTGCATGGCCGGAGCGGGGCTTTAGCCGACTTCAGTCGGAACCCCAATCCCTCGCCTTCAGGCGAGGATAGTTGAATAGTTTCTAAAAATAAGCTAAATTTGGTATGAAATGAACGCTTTGCAACAGGGGTTATCATGAAAATAGAACTGATTAACAACAGTGGTTTCAAATGGTACACAGATGGTAATATTTGGGTGAAGGGTTATTTCTTTGATAGGCATAACAATCACTTTTCCAATGAAAAAATGTTAAATTTTTTTTCTGAATCAATTGATATCCAGAATTCAATACGGCAGATAAATGGTTGCTTTGCTCTGGTTTTCAAAAACGATGATAAAATTTTTCTCGTTGCCGATAAAGTTAGAAGTATTCCTTTGTTTTACTCAATTGAAAGTGGTGAAATCCGCATTAGAGACCATCTAGATTATGCTGGTGAGAATGCTGATTTTAATCATTTGGCAATAAGTGAATTCTTAATGTGTGGGTATACAATAGGAGACTCAACATTATTAAATCGATTTAAGCAGGTTCAAGCAGGTGAGATGGTCGCTATCAACTTTGATGGAACTGCATCCTCGCTTTTCTATTACAATCACTACCATGACGGTTTCTTGGCGTTAAGTGAAGAAGAACACTTCGCGCATTTAGAAAAGGTAACAGAAAGATTCATTAAACGACTTATTCTATCTGCAGATAATCGACCGATAGTTGTGCCTTTAAGCGGAGGCTATGATTCAAGATACATTGTGGCTGGTCTGAGAAAGTATGCCTACGAAAACGTAATTTGTTTTACTTACGGTGGGAAAAATAGTCCTGAGGTGGCCACCGCAAAAAAAGTTGCAGAAAGGTTAGGCTATACTCATCATATAATAGACTACACAGACGAAAAGCTAGTAAAGTTAATGGAGACGGAAGATTTTATTTCCTTTAATTCTTTTGCTTTTAACTATGCAGCTTTGCCACATATTCAGGACTATCTAGCCCTGACTGAATTAAGGGAGAATAAGCAGATTCCTGATAATGCCATTATAGTTCCTGGGTTTTGCGGGGACCTGCTCGGTGGTAGTTATGTTCCAGTAGAAATGAAAGAGGATAAAGCTGAGCAACTGATTAAAGGAGGTCTGCACGACTATGTATTTGGGAGATATTTTGGCCGTCCTGCGGTAGAAATCCCAGCGCAGAATGAATTTCTGATCAAGGGAAAGATTAAAGACCTTTTAGAAAAGACTCACGTTGGCGACATAAATGAGTTTATTTCGTTAAACGAAAATTTTTTTACGAAGCATAAGGTTGCAAAGTTTGTTATAAATGCAGTAAGAATGTACGAATTTTTTGGATATGAATGGAGGCTTCCTCTCTGGGACGATGAATTGATAAGATATTGGTATCGTGTTCCTAACCATTTAAGGATAGATGGTTATTTGTATAACAAATATTTGTTAGATATTCTGTTTAAGGAACTCACAATAAATTACAAAAAGAAAGCTTCACTCGCGAAAAATAGATTTTTACTTTTCTTCAGAAAGATTTTACCACTCGAAATGGTAAGAGGTATAAAAAGATTGATTACAATGGCTGTTCAAGAGGAAGACGTTAATAATTTTAATGCTTTGCAGCGTTTTGTGTTAAATGATTTAAAGGACGTTAAGCCAATTGGCATTAATTCGATATGGGCAGTCTGGATATTAAAGAAATTTAAAGTTCCCTTTCAGGATTAGATAATCCAATCCAAGACAATCGTTAGATAACTTCTTTGGCGATAGGGAAAAGTCAGTTTGTATTTTTATTTTGCTTTGAAAAGAGGCAGGGGGCGTCTTTAATATGGTCGGAATGAATGTTAACAGTGAAAGGCATAGCAATTCAAGAATCTCTCAATCGGATATCGAGAGGTCACTTTTGGAAATTGGCATAGTTCCTGGTGATACTCTTTTACTTAGAGCAGGTCTTAAGGCCGTTGGCCGAATTGATGGGGGCGGCCGAACTTTTCTTGATGCTTTATTAAAAATTCTTGGACCGTCTGGAACGCTTATTTCATTGGCATTTACGGGTTCTTCCTTTATTGTAAAACCCCAAAAAGAAGATGCTTTTGACATTCGAAAAAAAAGCAACTCGGGGGCTTTGCCAAACTTGATGATTGATCATCCTCTTGCCAGAAGAAGTCTTCATCCAACTTGTTCTTTTGTTGCCATTGGGAAAAATGCTGATTACATTTTGACTGGCCATGATCAAAATTCTCCAGCATATGAACCGGTTAGGAAGATAATTGAATTGGATGGCAAGTGCATGCTTATTGGATGTGTTGATAGCAGTCCAGGTTTTACTACTACTCATCTTGCCGAGGCTGATTTAGGAATGACCGCTTTGTCGCTTTTTTCAGGGCTATACTCGACTTATTATAAATCTTCTGATGGTGGCTTGAGGTTGTTCAGGAGGCCAGATCCCGGCTTCTGTTCCCTCTCATATTATAAATTTTATTCTTTTTACGTTAAGAAAGGAATATTGCGCACTGGCGTAGTTGGAAATGCCTATTCGATATTAGCCCTTGCAAAGAAGTGCTATGAAGTAGAATTTGAAGTTCTAAGTAAGGATTCGAAATTCAACTTATGTGATTCTTTGGATTGTTATACCTGCAATGCTGGCCGTCGTGACCGAATTTGTTTTTTACCACTTTTTTTGTTGAGAAAAATCTGGAACAAGATAAGGGCTATATGCGCGAACAGGAGAAAATGATTCGGCTTATCCCGGTGAATCTGATAAATATGCCCTTGTATTTTCATTTGAATCGAGGCATTGCCCTTGGGTCAGTGGCTTATGCTTGCTAAATTAACCGGCGCCGGTATTTTTTCTTTTTAAAAATTGCTTTTTCTGAGGTTTTAGTAAATGTGCAATATGTCTGGCATAGGTTCAAACAATAATGATTTTCGTATTTCTCGTTTAGACATAGAAAAATCACTCGTTGGGTTGGGTGTAAACTCTGGCGACACTATTTTATTAAGGGCTGGACTTAAATCTGTTGGCAGAATTGAGGGTGGCGGAAACACATTTTTAGACGCTTTTTTAAATGTTCTTGGGCCGACCGGTACGCTTGTCTCGCTCGCATTTACAGAAACGTCATTTATTCTAAAGCCTAAAAAATCAGACGCCTTTGACTCCAAAAAAAAGAGTAATGCTGGTGCTTTACCAAACCTAATGATCAATCACCCGCTATCTAGAAGAAGCCTCCATCCTACTTGCTCTTTTGTTGCAATTGGGAAAAATGCTGATTACATTTTGTCCAGTCATGATCACAATGCACCGTCCTATCAGCCAGTTAGAAAGATAGTTGAATTGGGTGGCAAGTGTATGCTTATTGGATGCGTTGACAGTAACCCAGGGTTTACTACTACTCATCTTGCTGAAGCCGATCTAGGGCTTGTATCTTTATCAATATTAGTAAATTTGACCTCCACATATTATGTCGCATCTAACGGGTCTTTGAAGCTATTTAGACGCAGAGACCCTGGTTTGTGCTCAAAGGCCTACTCCAAATTCTACCCTCTTTATGCTAAGCATGGTTTATTAAGTTCTGGATTTGTTGGGAAAGCTTATTCATTGATAGCCCCGGCAAAGGAATGTTATGAAATTGACTTAAAAACCTTAGGAGTTAATCCAAAGTTTGCTGTGTGTGATTCTTGGGATTGCTTTCCGTGCAATGCGGGGCGATGGGATAGATTGCATTATTTCCCATTGTATGTAATCTCCAAATTTTTTAAACTAGTGCATAGTCGCTTTAGAAGGTAGAGGCTGGCTAAAATGGAAGAAAAACGACTTTGGATTCAAGACTTATTGCGCGAAAGATTTGGCTTGCCTTTATGTGTTTGCTGTTCCGAAAATGGTTTATTTTTTTTGCGTATTGATAAGTCGGAAGGTCGGATTTTTTTTGATAGACCTGATCCCTGCTTTTCTCAAAAATCATCAAGTTTTCCATGCTATTCATGGGATGGATATTTGGAAGGTTGGTGGATGCCTCTTGGCAATCCAATTCCTGCGCCGGCGTCCGAACAGCTTGTGAAGCCTTTGATAAGAAAATTGGGAGAAGATTTTTATATCAGTTATGACATCGTGGGTCTAATTTATTGGATGCTTAGCAGGCTTGAGGAGGTTGATAGGCAAGATTTGGACAAACATGGCAGATTCACTGCAACCGTTTCCCATGCCTTCAGAAACGATTATCTAAAAAGGCCGATTGTAGATGAGTGGATGAACATTTTGGGTCAGGTTATTGAGAGACAATGGCCAAATGTAAAGTTGTTAGAAAATAGTTTTTCCGTAAAAGTGTCTCATGACGTGGACACTCCTAGTAGCTATGGTTTTAAGACGCCCGTCGCACTTATACGGCGAATCATTGGAGATATTTTTGTAAGAAGAGATTTTATCG
>CAZFUG010000013.1:16201-26681 GCA_964522035.1 uncultured bacterium | reverse complement strand
TCCTATTTTAGGGTTTGTAGCGAAAAATAGGCTTAGTAAATTTGATCCTTTTAATACATTTGATTGGTTAATGAAGATTTCTGAGAAGAATAATATTGCGAGCGCTTTTTACTTTATTGCTGGACAAACAGACAATGTAATGGACGGCGACCCCTACATTGCTAAGAGGTCGATTCGTTTATTAATAAAAAATATCATTTTGCGAAACCACGAGGTTGGACTACATCCCAGCTATAATACATACTTGGATTCGGAACTTATAAAAAAAGAGTTGACAACGCTCAAGAGGATTTGTCATGAGATTGGTTTAAACCAGTGCAGCTGGGGATCAAGGATGCATTATTTACGCTGGGCGCAACCGACGACACTGTTAGCTCTTGATAAAGCTGGAATAGCCTATGATAGCTCAATGTCATATGCTGATAGGCCTGGATTCAGATGTGGGACTTGTTATGAATACCCTGCTTTCGACCCAGTTGGACTAAGACGGCTAAAACTAAGAATCAGACCATTAATAGCTATGGAATGCAGCGTTTTCGGCTATATGGGGCTTGGCGTAACTGATTCTGCAAAAAAAGAGTTTTTAAGCCTTAAAGAGGTTTGTAAAATGGTAAGGGGATGCTTTACCCTTCTGTGGCATAACTCTTCTCTGGAGAACGATTTGGTTAAGAAAATGTATTGCGAAATTGTGGCATCATAACAGCCCTAAATTTTGGTCAGAAAGAACAGATAAGAACTTTATCTGAAAACATGCAAAAGCCCATAACTATGAAGGCAAATAAATTTTTAATTGTTATATTTTCGATATTTTCTCTTATTTTGCAGCAATATTATTATAACCAAAATATTGTTTCGTTTCGCGAAGGTGGGGTGGCTTACAATGTCCTTCTAGTAATGTCTAGCATTGGGATTTGCATTTTAATGGTTAGACTGTTTTTTTGTCGATACTTTAAAATGACAGTTTCAACTTATTTCTTGATTATATTCCAATGTTTTTTGGTCTTTAGATTGATGGCAGACACTGGTGATGTCAATTTATTGAAAGCATTCACAGTTGGGACAACTGGTGGTATTTGGTTTTTCTATTTAATGGGCTTCCTGTCTTCTTTCCTAATAGTCACAATTTATAATCAAGCAAAAAGTTCCCGTTACGCAACATGGTTCTGCTGCATATTCATTTGTATTTCGGCTTTGCTCAGTCTTCATGCTTTTCTTGAGCACCGGGTTGACATTCGTGAAGACGTTTTTTTAATTAAAGATGATGGAAGCGCATATCAAAGGCCAGGGGACTTTATCTCCCAATCTTTCATTTTAGCTTCAACCGTATTTATTATATTCTTCCTTGTAAAGCGTCCGCAAATTCAATTTGTCGATTTAGTCGCAAAAGTTTTTGTTTTATTCTTTTATCTTTTGCAAGCTGCACTTAATGCGGGGTTATCGGCCATGATTGGCTCCAACAAGTCATTTTTGTTTGTATCAATGTTTTTTTTGTCAACGCTTACAATTTGGGGTTACATAGTATTTTTTTCGACCTCCAAAAAATACTGTCTTGAGCGGAACGATAACTGCGTTAATATCGTTTTGGATGCTAAAAAACTTTTTATAAGTTTAGTTGCAAGTGTTGTACTTATGGTAATGGCATTTATGTTGTTGTTTTCATTTTTAGACATCGATATAACAAATTCGCGTGTTTTTGGCTATGGCACAGGGGAGATTGCTAAAAGCTCTCTGGAATCAAGACTCGAGATTATTCAGAATAACTTTTTCGTTCATTTCTCTGACAGTCCGATTCTAGGAAACATGAATATCGACTCTGAAACAACCGGAAGCGGTAGTTATGTGCATAGTGTGCCATTGTTCTTGCTTACACATTTTGGCACGCTAGGCTTTATGATTTTTAATTCCTACTTGGTTGTGGGCTTAATTCATGTATTTAGGTATAAGGGATTTAACAATGCAATCATCTACTATTTTTTATTTCTGTTTTCTATTGTATACTTCATAGGCGCAATTTCGTCTTCGATAACTTGGGGCCTTTTGTGGTTTACTTTTGGTTTCGTCTTTATGCCATTGGCTTTTAAGCCAAACCTTGCAAATAGTTGTAGAAGTTATGTGAATTTGGGCGCCTATTCAAGCCAAGCAGTCGAGAATGAGCAATGAATAATTACGAATATTACTTTAATGTTACCAAGCTTTCCAAGGAGGCGAGAACCTTCATTTCTAAATGGGGTAGCTTTTTGGAGCACCATAAAAAATCAATTATTGGTTTGCTCTTCTGAATACGGGTTGGATAATAGACAGGAAGGTTAATATGATAACAAATTTGCATCTCAGCCATACCGATATTAGATCGGACTCAAGAATTTTGAAGGAGATGGCTTCCATTTCCAAGGACAGCAGAATACTTGCCAAAGCTATTGGTGTTATTGATTCTGATGAACGCTGCGTTGCCACTGAATCCAAAAATTTTGAAATTCACATTATCGATCTTTTTGCCAAAAAAGTAACTTTTTTCCCAGCTGCATTCCGGCATGTTATGTCATTTCTTGAGTTAAGCCTAAGGATACTTTTGATTGCAATAAAAATTAGGCCTCAAATCATTCATTCGCATGATGTTGTGGTTCTTCCGGCCGCAGTTTTGCTAAAAATAATTTTTGGGGCGAAGATTGTCTATGATGCGCACGAGCTTGAATCTGATAGAAACGGTATTACTAGAGCTGTGAAAATTACAACTCTGTTTTTTGAAAGACTGTTCTGGAAAAAGATTGATTTTTTTATAACTGTGAGTTCTTCAATTTTGCACTGGTATCGAGAGAAATATGGTTTTAAGGAAGCTGTTGTTGTTCTGAACTCTCCTGTAACTCCTCTTAAAGATTTTTTTAATCGTGGCGAAAAGCAGACCAACTATTTGAGGAAAAAATTCAATATTCCTGAAAATAATTTGATTTTTATTTATGTAGGCGCATTGGGACTGGGGAGAGGCATTGAGCTCTTTTTGGATATTTTTCCCAAAACAAAAGGTGCGGACTTAGTTTTTCTTGGATATGGCGAGCTCGCCTTATCTATTAAGGCTGCAAGCAACAGTTGCAAAAATATTCATTTTCACGAGGCGGTTAAGCACGACAGAGTTGTGGAAATTATTAAATCTGCGGATGTGGGTCTTTGTCTAATTGAAAATGTTTCTTTAAGTGATTATTATTGTCTTCCGAACAAGCTATTCGAGTATTGTTTGGCTAATGTTCCAATAATTGCGTCTGATTTCCCTGAAATTGCAAAAGCTGTAAATCATTTTAATCTGGGCGTCTGCTGCAGCGATAACCTTGAGAGTGTTTCCAAGGCAATTAAAGCCTTTATTGATAGAAAAGTTGCTGTCCATATTGCCCCCTCTGCCGTCAAGGAATTTGGCTGGGAAGCTCAGGAGGAAAAGCTGCTCAAGGTGTATGCTTCGACGGTTGAACGCTTGGCTATTTCAAGGACACGCAGATAGGAAGAGAAAGTTTATTGCGTGCCGGTTTTTAATGATTTAGTGGGGGGTTGATTAATGCGTTCAGGTTTAAGCGCAGGGCTATCGAATCTGCTAGCTGTTTGTTTGTTTTTTTTGCCGCATCCATTTAATTCTTACGTAAGGCGGTTATTTGGTTGTCGCATTTCTAGAAGCGCAAAAATAGGCATTTTCAGTTATATTAGCACTTCGAAGCTTGACATTGGTGATGAGGCCTATATTGCACCATTCTCTGTCATAAAATGTCACAGTCTAACGCTTGGGAAATTTGCGTATGTATCTTCTTTTGCTATTATTCTGGCTCCAATTATAGCTGACGCAGATTTTCATTTAGGAGATCACTCGAGAGTTTTCCCGTTCTGCTGGATTGAGCCTGGAGAAGGCGTGTTTATTGGTGACCACGTAGGGATTGGTGGCCATTCACTTATTTTTACCCACGGGTCTTGGTCCGATTTTTTACATGGTGGTCCTGTTGCATATGGTCCAGTAAAAATAGATGACCATGTTTGGCTTCCATGGAGAGTCTTTGTTATGCCAAACGTTACCATCGGCAAGCGCTCTATTGTTGGCGCAAATTCTGTGGTAACCTCCGATATCCCGCCTAACTGTTTGGCGGCGGGTATGCCTGCAAAGGTTAAGAATAAGATGGTTAATGTAGAGTTAAGTGATGAAGATTTTAAATATCGTGTGAATATTATTTTCAAGGAATATGAAAAATACTGTCTTAGAGCAGGAAGAGGCGTATGCTTGCATAGTCTTGAAGAGAAGGTTTGTTTTTTTAGATCCCATAAAAATGAAACGCCATCGGTTCGTTCGACTATGCAGATTGACATGAGTACTTACTCATTTGTAGGAGGAGCAGATTTCATTCAAAAGGACTTTTTGCAATTTCTCCGAAGATACGGTATTCGTCTTGAAAAGAAGAAGCTCGCATGATCAAATTTGACGAATACTTAAGATGGCAATTTGGCGAGCATATTCTTCGTTGTTTTTCGGTTGAGGCATACGATTTGTTTTGTCAGACTCCTTTGATTTTTGGTTCTTATTCCGAGATTATCAACATCGAAGGCTCTTGTTTGCTTATTGCCACAGGTATTGATAGTTTAGACTTTGAAGCAGGGTCTTACAATGTTTATTTTCATGATGTCAAGCTTACTTTGTGGGGTAAAATTCCTTTGCCAAGCAATGAAAAATGGATAGCCTTCCCAGACGAAGCGTCTCCTTTATGGTATCAGGGACCAAGTGGAAAGATTTTGTTGGCTTGGAATGTATATGACAATCTAATGGATATATTAACCTTAAAAGAAGAAAGGACGATTGAAAGACGGGATCTCCATGGTCGCTTTGTCGCCGGTTATTCTAACCGAAAAAAGGAATATTGGAAAGTTCCTGCGTTTAATGAAGCTGTATTTGTTCTAGTGGCTGCGTTAGTTCGAATTAAGAAAAAAAATGCTTTTGATAATTTGGCAGATTATGATAAAAAGCCCACTATTGTGATTTCTCATGACTGTGATTCTCTTCGAGGGGATGATTTCTGGACGCAGATTGTAAGGGCTTATCGTTTCTTTGAGCCGGTATTATTTGGTGGGTTCCCAGATCTGTCCCAGGTTCGCTGGATTTTAAAGAATTATAAATTCCCTCGACGGTATTACAGAGATTGTTGTCTAAGGATGATTAAGGCGGAGCAAGAAGTCGACTTTAGATCTACTTTTTACTTTTTAAATGGTAGCGGAGGTAGATTTGGGGCAAGATCTAGTGAGTCTGAAATCTCCAGTTTTCTAAAATTCATTCCCGATAATTTTGGTGTGGGCATGCATTATAATTACGATACTTTTTTAGATGAGGAAAAATTTTGCAGCCAAAAGATGGCCTTAGAAAAACTCTGTCAAAGATCTTTGAAAATTGGTCGTGCCCATTATTTAAGGTATGACTCTGAAAAAACCCCTGTGTTTTTAAGTAAAATGGGAATAAAGGTTGATGAATCTCTAGGATTTCCCGATATAATTGGCTATAGAGCTGGCATAGCCGGTGTTTTTTCGCCCTACGATGCAATCCGTAAAGAAATAGTTCCTATTAAGCTACTGCCTTTGATCATAATGGATTCTACCTTAATTATTGAGTATTCAGATTGCTTTCTCGAAGCATACAGTAACTTGCTCGGGCATATCGCTAAAATAGGTGGCATAATGACGATCGTTATCCATCCTGGCTGGTGTTTTAATCCAGAATTTCCCGTTTCTTTGGGTATCTACCCGGAGCTTCTTGGTATAGCCAAGAGATTGGGCTTTGAGGCTGGGACGCCTATTTCATATCACCACGATTAAAAATAGCTTGCGTTTCTTTGTGAACTTCGGTAAATACTGTCTCAGGATTATTTTGCTAATGAAGGCAGGAAAAAACAATGTGCGGTATTTTTGGGCAAATTTCAGAATTGTTTGTAAGTAGAAAAGATGTCGAAAGCCTAGCTAGGCATGCTGAGCAGAGAGGCAAAGATTCCAGTGGTCTCTTGTATTTTCAAGATCACGCCTATAAGGTTTATCGTTCTGATTACGATATTGAAAAGCTTATCTTAAAAACCAAGCCGTTTCAGTCCCGCCTGGTTTTGGGCCATAGTCGTTTGATTACCAACGGACTTGGTGATAACCAACCTGTAGTAAGGAATATGACATGCGCGTTGCATAACGGTATCATAGTTAACGAGGCAGAGGTTTGGGGGAAGTTAAAGGCCAAGCGTTTACTTCAGATTGATTCTGAGGTTATTTTGGGTATAACAGAGGATCATTTTAGGGACGGCGGTAAAATTACCGAGTTGCCGGGCAGGATTCTTGCCCTTTGCAAGGGAGTGATTGCTTGTGCTCTGGTGATTGTAGAGCATGGAAAGCTCTTGCTTTTTTCTAATAATGGCAGTCTGTACTATGGTCGAAATGAATCCGGGGTTGCTTTTGCTTCTGAAATTTTTGCGTTGACTCAGATTGGTTGTCAAGATATTAAACAAATTAAGCGGGATGCGGTTTTTATTGACATACCTTCTACTACAAAGGAGATTTCGATTAGCAATGATTCCTATAGGAAGGACAACTTGATTCCAGGACTCTTGTTCAATAAAGACGAAGAGGCGCTTTTAGAGTATAAAAATCACAATCTAAAGCGTTGTGTCAAGTGTGTTCTACCTGAGACGATGCCTTTTATTAAGTTTGATTCTGCCGGAGTTTGCAATTATTGTAAAAATTACAAGCTCAGAAACAAGCCCAAGCCTAAGGAAGAGCTTTTTAATCTTGTTGAAAAATACCGAAGGGAAAAGGGAAATGATTGTATTGTACCTTTTTCTGGTGGTCGAGATAGTTGCTACGGTTTACATCTTGTTGTTAACGAGTTAAAAATGAAGCCTGTGACGTACACTTACGACTGGGGTATGGTAACCGACCTTGGGAGAAGGAACATCAGCAGAATGTGTGCCGAGCTAGGTGTTGAGAATATTATCGTGGCTGCTGACATCTCTCAAAAGAGGAAGAATATTGCCATGAATCTGAAGGCATGGCTTAAGTCACCTCACCTTGGAATGATAAGCGTGCTTACAGCTGGTGATAAGCATTTTTTCCGGTATGTTGAAACGATTAAGAGGCAGACTGGGATTAACTTGAATTTATGGGGTGTTAATCCTCTTGAAGTGACTCACTTTAAGGCAGGCTTCTTGGGTATCAAGCCTGATTTTGAAGAAGAAAGAGTCTATGCTCATGGGGCATTGAAGCAAATTAATTACCAATATAAAAGATTAAAGGCTATGCTAGAAAGTCCTGGTTATTTCAATAGTTCTCTTTGGGATACCCTTTCCGGAGAGTATTATCGAAGTTTTACCGAGAAAAAGGATTATTATCACATTTTTGACTACTGGCGATGGGATGAAAAGCTTATTGAAGATACCTTGGAAACCTATGATTGGGAAAAAGCCGTTGATACAAACACTACTTGGCGTATTGGGGACGGGACTGCGGGATTCTACAACTACGTTTATTACACTGTTGCTGGTTTTACTGAACATGACACATTTAGAAGTAATCAAATCCGAGAGGGAGAAATGACTCGGGAAAAAGCGATGGAGCTGGTAATAGATGAAAACAGGCCAAGATACCCAAATGTAAGATGGTATCTTGATGTGCTTGGTATGGATTTTAAAGAAGTTATTAAAGTTGTAAATTCTATTCCAAAGCTTTTCCCAGTCGAATAATGAATTTTTTTCTGTTGGACTCGAAGCAAAAGCCAAAGTTGGCATCACAAAAGAACAACGATCTATGAATGACAAATTGAGAATCTGGCTTATTCACCATGGCGAGCCTGTGCCGGAGAACTCCTCAGGACAAAGGTTCCGTTCACAGAGGCTCGCTGCAGAACTTGCAAAACGGGGGCATGAAGTCACCTATTGGTGCTCAACTTTTTTGCACCATAAAAAGCGACTCTATTGCGATCACTCCAAAACTGTCATGATTGATGGTTATAAATTGAGACTTCTTCATGCCGGAGTTTATGAAAGTAATCATTCTCCCGCGAGATACCTGCACCATTTTCGGATGGCAAGACGGTTTTATAAGGAAGCTAAACAGGCCATAAAACCTGATTTGATTCTTTGTAGTCTGCCGATTCATTACTGTGCTTATTTTGCTTCAAAATATGGGAAGGAAAACAAAGTTCCAGTAGTGATAGATATTAGAGACTATTGGCCAGACAATATTTTGTTTGCTTTTCCTGCTCAAATAAGGTGGATTGGTCGAGCGTTATTGGCTTATGATTTTTTTGTAACCAAATTCGCGTTGAAAAATGCTATATCTGTAGTTTCGATGATGAGCAACCTTTTAAATTGGGGATTGAAGGAATATGCGCATAGGGACAGAAAGGAAAAAGATGCGGTTTATTTTATTGGCGGTGATGCACCCAATGATATAGATCCAAATACTTTTTTCAAGATTTTTCCCCAGATAAATCCCATAGTATTACAGAATAGAACAATTGTAAATTACATTGGAACTTTTACCTACCTTACCCATCCTATGGTTCTTATCGATGCTGCACATTTGATAAAGCAAAGGGGATTGGCCGAAGAGTTCGCGTTTGTCCTAGCTGGGAGCGGAGATTATTTCGAAAAGTGCAAAGTCGCGGCTAAGGGCTTGGATAATGTTTTTTTTGTAGGTTGGGTTGATAGTAGCGGTATTAACGCTTTGAATTCAATTTCCTCAGTTGCGGTTCTACCAAGTTATGAAGAATACTCTTTTCCGAACAAAACATTTGCTTATCTTTCTTCAGGACTTCCAATTATTTCATCAGAAAATGGTGATTTGCGGGGTCTCTTAGAAAAATACAGTGCGGGTTTCTATTTCGATATCGACGACCCTGAATCGTTAGTGAGGAGACTAATTGATATTAATAAACTTTCTCAGAATGAACTGGAAAGATTGTATGATAATGCTTTCAGATTATTTAATGAGAAGCTAATGGCCAAGAAAATTTATTCCGACTATGCAGATTATCTGGAGCAAATGGCTCTAGATCGGTCTTGAGCTGTTGAGTATAGTTATTAAGGGTTATATTTTTTGAAACATAATTGTGTAAAACTAAGTCTAAAAAGGCTGATCGATATTTTGGGCTCGGCGTTAGCACTCTTTTGTCTTGGCCCGGTTATGATTTGGGCTGCGGTTTTAGTTCGGCGCAAATTGGGCAATCCGGTTCTTTTTAAGCAGATAAGGCCGGGTTTTAATGGAAAGTCCTTCGAAATGTTTAAATTTAGAACCATGCGTGACGCCTTTGATGCCAATGGCAATCAATTGCCTGATGAAGCGCGTTTGACGACTTTCGGCAAATTTTTACGCTCAACAAGCATTGATGAATTGCCTGAGCTGATAAATGTCTTAAAGGGTGACATGTCTCTGGTCGGCCCAAGGCCATTGTTGATGGAATATCTGGAACTATATAACCAGGAGCAAAAAAGACGCCATGACGTTCGGCCAGGTATAACTGGCTGGGCGCAAATTAATGGCCGTAACGCAATTTCCTGGAAAAGGAAATTTGAGCTCGATGTATGGTATGTAGATAACCATTCCATCTGGCTAGACGTGAAAATTCTGTTTTTGACTTTCTGGAAAGTTCTAAGGAGGAGTGACATAAACCAGGAAGGAAAAGCAACAGCAGAAAAATTTAATGGTTCAAATTGAGGACCATATATGAAGCAAAATGATGGGCGTGAATTAGTAATTGTTGGTGCTAGTGGGTTTGCCTTGGAAGTCTTTTGGCTTGCCCAGCGGGCCGGTTATAAGATAGCAGGTTTTCTGGATGATTCTGAGGAGCGCCAGAACAAGGTTATTTTGGGCTTGAAGGTTCTTGGAAAAATCGATAACTGGGCGAATTTTTCTGACGTTTTGTTTGTTATTGCAATTGGTTCTCCGCGTGTTCGAAAGCAGATTTATGAAAGAATGGTTGTTGGGAAAAAAAAACCTGAATTTGCAACACTGATAGATCCTTCTGCATTATTGGGGCCAAATGTCAGCTTTGGGGCTGGCAGTATCATTTGCGCAGGTGTTGTGGCAACAGTTGAGATTAACGCGGGGGCTCATGTGATTGTTAATCTGAATTCCACCATTGGTCACGAAACGAACATTGGTGACTTTGTAACAATTGCACCATTGGCAGCTATTTCTGGTCGTGTGTGTATTGGAGAGCTTGTTGAAGTTGGTACTGGAGCATCAATCAAGCAGGGCGTAACCTTGGGTCATGGTTCAATGCTGGGCATGGGTGGTGTTTTGACCAAAGATATTCCCAATGACGCCTTGTTTTTTGGCAGTCCAGCTAAATTTGTAAAAACAATATAGGAGTATTTTATGCGGGTAACGCTAGTAGGTACTGGTTTGATGGGTCGTGGTTTGACAAAGATTTTTTCTCAAAGCCCGGAAATTGTTCATATTTACTGGTTTGGTCGCAATAAGGAAAAAATTG
>CAZFUG010000013.1:0-16191 GCA_964522035.1 uncultured bacterium | reverse complement strand
TTGAGAAAAATAAAATCACTCAGGCGGAGGTAGATTCTTTTTTTAAAAAGATTGAACCAGTCTATACCATGGAACGCGTTGCTGATTCGGATTTGGTTCTGGAAGCTGTTGTGGAATGTCTTAACGAAAAGAAGACCGTTTTTTCGCAGGTTTCTAAATTTGCCAAAGAAGCTACCCTCATTGCTTCAAATACTTCGTCCCTATCAATTACAGAGCTTGCAAATGCAACTAAATTCCCGGAAAATGTCGTTGGTATGCATTTTTTTAACCCTCCAGCGCTGATGAATCTTGTAGAAATAGTTGCTGGCATGCAAACCTCAACTCAAAGCATTTGCAGGGCAAAGGAAATCGCTACCTTACTAGGCAAGCAACCGATTGAGGTAAAAGAAGCTCCGGGCTTTATCGTGAACAGAATGCTTATTCCAATGATCAATGAGGCTATTGGGGTTCTTGCCGAAGGCGTAGCTGAGGCCGAAGAAATTGACAAGGCTATGACATTGGGAGCGAACCACCCGATCGGCCCCCTTGCTTTGGCAGATCTTATTGGCAATGATGTTGTTTTGGCTATCATGGAAACATTAAGAACAGAAACTGGTGACCCCAAATATCGGCCTCACCCTCTGCTGAGAAAAATGGTCAGATCTCATTTCCTTGGCCGGAAAACCAATAAAGGCTTTTTTGCATACGATAAGTAAATGTTAAAATATAATACCTTGCGTTTTTAAACCAGATTTCAAACTTAACAAAGGCTGGAATTTATGACTGAATTTGCTCCATGGCCGTATTTTCCCGACGATGAAAAAAATGCCGTGCTTGAAGTTCTTGCAAGCGGCAGAGTCAATTACTGGACCGGTGAAGAATGCCGGCAATTCGAACGTGAATACGCCGCTTATACACAAAGAAAGCATGCGATTGCGGTATTTAACGGGACTGTCGCTCTTGAACTGGCATTGAAGGCTTTTGAAATCGGCGATGGTGCCGAGGTTATCGTGACCAGCCGAACCTTTATTGCTTCAGCCAGCTGTTCGGTCATGCGGGGAGCCATACCAGTCGTTGCCGAAGTTAACCGGGAATCCCAGAACATCGATGTCGCAGATATCGAGAAACGTATAAATTCGAAGACCCGTGCCATTATCTGTGTTCATCTTGCTGGATGGCCATGCGACATGGACCCGATAAATGAAATTGCGAGAAAGCACAAGCTCGTTGTTATCGAAGATTGTGCCCAGGCGCATGGCGCCCGCTACAAGGGGCGGCCAGTCGGTTCGCTCGGCGATATTGCCGCCTTTTCCTTTTGTCAGGACAAAATCATAACTACCGGCGGCGAGGGCGGAATGCTGGTAACAGATGACGAAGAAATCTTTAAAAAGTGCTGGGCATTCAAAGACCATGGAAAAAGCTTTGATGCGGTTTATAAAAAGGAGCATGCCCCGGGTTTCCGATGGTTGCATGAATCATTTGGCACCAACTGGCGCATGACCGAAATACAGGCGGCAATTGGCCGTCTGCAGCTGAAAAAACTTGACGGCTGGATTGAGAAGCGAAGAGATACCGCCAGCAGGTATAATCAGGCTTTTTCAAACCTGAAAGCTGTGCGCCTGACTGTTCCACCTGAAGAAATCTATCATTCTTATTATAAGTATTATGTTTTTGTTAAACCAGAGTGTTTGAAACCGGGCTGGAGCAGAGATCGGATTATCGACGAAGTATGTGCGGCTGGTATTCCATGTTTTAGTGGCAGCTGCGGCGAGATTTATCTTGAGAAGGCATTTGATGGCCTTATGAGTGGTGTTACCTTGCGACCGTCTGAAAGGTTTCCTGTTGCGAAGGAGCTGGGGGAAACCAGTCTGATGCTTCTTGTTCATCCAACCATGACGGAAAAGAACATTGAAGATACGATCAGCGTTTTTTTACGGGTGGTGCAGGAGGCGGCTTCAGCTTGACAAGTTGCCTTTTTTACATCGTTTTTGAGATTTAATGAAGACTATCAGAGGCCTGATCCTCGCCGGGGGTTCCGGTACACGACTGCATCCTTTGACGATCGGGGTCAGTAAACAGCTGGTGCCGGTCTATGACAAGCCGATGATCTATTATCCGCTTTCGGTACTCATGCTTGCCGGTATTCGCGAAATACTTGTCATCACCACCCCCGAAGATCTTCCGGCTTTTCAGCGTTTGCTCAAAGATGGGCGTCAATGGGGGATCGACATCAGCTTTGCCGTTCAACCGAAGCCAGAAGGCCTGCCGCAGGCGTTCATCATTGGCGCTGATTTTATCGCCGGCCGGCCCTGTTGCCTGATTCTCGGCGACAACGTCTTCTATGCCGAAGGCTTTCCGAAAAGACTGCAGAAAGTGGCACAGAAAACAAAAGGCGCCACGGTTTTCGGCTATTATGTCAACGACCCCCGTCGTTACGGTGTTGTTGAATTCGATGCCGCCGGCAAAGCGGTAGGCATTGTCGAAAAGCCTGAAAACCCCAGGTCGAATTACGCCGTGACCGGTCTTTACTTCTACGACGAGAAGGTGGCTGAATACGCACGCACTCTTCGCCCTTCTGCCCGCGGTGAGCTTGAAATAACCGATCTGAACCGAATTTACCTCGAACGCAACGAGCTCGATGTTGAACTTCTCGGGCGTGGTGTTGCCTGGCTGGATACCGGCACTTTCAATTCTCTTCTCGATGCTTCGCATTTTGTCAGGGTCGTCGAAGAACGCCAGGGCCTGAAAATCGCCTGCATCGAAGAAATTGCCTGGCGCATGGGTTTTATCGACAAGGCCAGGTTGCTGGAACTGGCTAAACCGCTTGAGAAAAATGGATATGGCCAGTATCTGTTGCGTATTGCCGGCGAAAAGGCATGAAATTTCTGCCGACCGCAATTCCCGAAGTCTTGATGATCGAGCCAGACGTTTTCACCGATCAGCGAGGCTTTTTTCTCGAAACCTGGAGTCGCAAAAAGTTTGCTGAAGCCGGCCTGAATATCGACTTCGTTCAGGACAACCATAGTCGCTCGGGTCGCAATGTTTTGCGCGGACTACATTACCAGCTGCAGAATAGTCAGGGGAAGCTCGTGCGTGTGACTGTTGGCGAAGTATTTGACGTTGCCGTCGACATTCGCCGCAGTTCACCAACTTTCGGAAAATGGGTCGGCGAGATTCTTTCGGCCGAAAATAAAAAGCTGTTCTGGGTGCCGCCCGGGTTTGCCCATGGATTTCTGGTTTTGAGCGATGTTGCTGAATTTCACTATAAATGCACTGATTTCTATAATCCGGCTGCTGAGCGCTGCATAATCTGGAACGACCCGGCGCTGAACATCGACTGGCCCTGCAATGACCCGCAGCAGCTGTTGCTCTCGGCCAAAGACCGGGCTGGGGTGCTGCTGAAAGATGCCGAGGTTTTTCCATGACCAGGATCATGATCGCCGGTATGGGCGGGCAGCTTGGGTTTGAGTTGGGGAGGGTTTTAGGCGGCCCTTCGACTGGCTCAGGGACCGTGGTAGTGGCGCCGACGGAAGGGGAGCTGGATATTACTGATGCGCGGGCGGTTAAAGATTATGTGGGCCGCGGGAAGCCGGATGTCATAATCAACTGTGCTGCCTATACGGCTGTCGATAAGGCTGAAAGCGATAGTGAAAAGGCATTTGCCGTCAACCGGGATGGGCCCGAAAACCTGGCTGTCGCTGCGGCCGAAATTGGGGCGCGGCTGATTCATATTTCTACCGATTTTGTTTTTGATGGTAACTCCTGCCGCGCCTTGAAGCCTGACGACCAGCCGAACCCTCTCAGTGTTTACGGCAGCAGCAAGCTTGCCGGCGAACAGAAAGTGCTGGCGGCCCTGTCAGCGGCGCTCGTCATCAGAACCTCCTGGCTCTACAGCTCTTTTGGAAATAACTTCGTTAAAACCATGCTGCGCCTGATGAACGAACGCGACAGCCTCGGCGTTGTCGTCGATCAGATCGGCACCCCGACCTGGGCCGGCTCTCTGGCTGAGGTGATCGTAAAAGCAATTTCCTCTGAAGCCCGCGGTATTCTCCACTGGTCAGACGCCGGTGTTGCCAGCTGGTATGATTTCGCTGTCGCCATCTACGAAGAAGGCCGCCGCCTCGGCCTGGTCAAAAAAGAGACCGCTATCAAACCCATAAACACCGCCGAATACCCTTTGCCGGCCGTCAGACCGGCTTTCTCGGTGCTCGACAAAAGCCTGACCTATTTGACTCTTGCTGTCGCTCCGGTTCACTGGCGTACCAACCTGATTCGCTGCCTCGAAGAAATCAGGAAACAGTGACGATCCTTCGACCGGCCAGTGCAGGCTCAGGAAACGGGGCTCAGGGTTCAGCGGCGAAGATGGTCAGCAGCAGTTCTGCATCGTCGAGCAGGCGATACTCGGGGCTTTTTCCCGATAAGGTGCGGCTATGGGAAATGATAATCGGCACACCTTCGCCCCTTTTGTCCATGATGTGGGTGCGCATCAGTTCGTAACTGGCCGGTTCGACCGGGCATTTGGCCAGCAGCGAGGTCAGCAGCTCATTGCGCGCCGACTGGCGCTCGGAAAGACTGGCGATCGTCATGGTGTTTGGAATCGTGCCGGGCGAGTAAAGCTCGAGTCGGTCAGAAAAAAGGTGTAGCCTGATTTTCGAGCCATAAATCGAATAATCACGATGGGCAACCGCATTGGTTACCGCTTCAAAAACTGCATTCATCGAATACTGAGGGATATCGATGCGGTGCGGGGCCTTGCGGGCACCAATTTTCATGTTGCGCTCGACAAAACTGCAGGCCGCAAAAATCTGCCGGTCAAGCGGCCCGGTCAGGTCGCGGGCATCGAGCTGATAATTCGCGTCACGCTCTTTGCCCCGATAGCAGACCGCCTGGATAAAGGCACTCGAAATAAACTGCTCAGGATTGGGGCTGCTCATAAGAATGCCACTCACCGTTGGCCGGTCAACCCCGTCTTCGTCTTGCGATATCAGCTTCAGCTTGCTGAGAAACTCGATCGGGTCAGCCGGAGACAGCGGCGATCTGAACCTCTGCCAGAGCTTTTCATCGAGATTGTCAAGAGAGGCGTGTCCGATGATCTGCTCGTCGAACCTGATAAGCCGCGCCTGGCTGCGCTGCTGAAACAGGCGGGCCAGATATTCCGGGCTCATCTGCCGGCGGGAACTTCCGATGCGGTGCAGATAACCGCCAGGGCTTCTGTGAACAAAAAGACTGCGCGGAACAGAAACTGCAATAACGTTGCGCTCACCGGTTGCGGCGGCAAGTTGAATCTTGCTTATGCTGCATATTATTGGCGGTTCAACCAGATCGTTGACGATTTCTCGCACCCAGGTTTCGACAAGGTCGAGCGCCTGGTCAGGAATTCCGGTTATTTCACGGGTTTTGTCGTTAACGCCGAGCACGATTGTGCCGCTGTTCGAATTTGCCATCGCGGCCAGTTCGTCGGCCATGCCATTACGATGCGGTCCGACAACCGAATTTCCGGACAGTTGAAGTTCTTTGAGTTCCAGAAAAGAATCTTCACCTGCCTGTATCTTTTTTAGCAGTTCTCTTGCATCGATCATAAGTATTACCCGGCAAAAACAGGATAGCCTCAATATAGTTCAGTTGTTGCCTTTGGTCAAGATGCGACTGCGCCTTGGGCCGGCGGCGATTATGACCGACTCAGGCACCGGGACTATTTTGCTTTTGTCCCCTTGTTCCTGCGTGGACGACGGGTGGGGGAGCGGAAATTATGCTGCTTTGGTCAAGCGGGTATTTATCGTGTGCCAGAATCTTGAAAAGGCTTCTGTTTTGCCTTCAAAATAATCTTCGAAGAACCCCGGGGTTTTCAGCGGTGCCGGGTAGGAATAACGCTCGCCGTCTTCGCCGTATTCTGTAATCCAGTTGTCCGGTTCACTGTTGTCGATAATCTCGAAAAGTTCTGCCGGATAAAGATATGGTCTGCCCATATCGTTAAGGATGCGGTAATCATCAGCCTCGATGCCTATGACAAAATAAGGCTGACGAGGTGAAAGATCTGCATAATCAACATTTTTTCTTTTCAGTTTGACAATCATGATTTCTTTACCTCTTTGATTTTAACCTCAAGCCTGCCGACACCATGCTGCTCATACCAGTGAAATTCATAAATTCTGCCTTCCATTTCCATTGGCGGACTGCTTTTTTTGAACCACAGAGAAATTTTGCCGCCGTATAGACTGACAAGTCTTCCGACTTCACGGATTGCCCTGCCTCTGGCAATTTACCCTGGAACGCGCAAGCATCTCTTTTGTCAAAACGATATCAGGCATAAAATTATTATACAACAGGCTATTTTCGATAGTAAACCGGGTTGCCCGTTATCTTGTCATTGCAGGTTGGGGCGGCGGTGCCTGCTGTTGTTGGCCTGAAGATGATTTCAGGGTTCGGCGGCGAAGATGGTCAGCAGCAGTTCGGCATCGTCTAGCAGGCGGTATTCGGGGCTTTTTCCCGATAAGGTGCGGCTATGGGAAATGATAATCGGCACACCTTCGCCCCTTTTGTCCATGATGTGGGTGCGCATCAGTTCGTAACTGGCCGGTTCGACCGGGCATTTGGCCAGCAGCGATGTCAAATCGAATAATCGCGATGGGCAACCGCATTGGTCACCGCTTCAAAAACCGCATTCATAGAATACTGAGGGATATCGATGCGGTGCGGGGCCTTGCGGGCACCAATTTTCATGTTGCGCTCGACAAAACTGCAGGCCGCAAAAATCTGCCGGTCAAGCGGCCCGGTCAGGTCGCGGGCATCGAGCTGATAATTCGCGTCACGCTCTTTGCCCCGATAGCAGACCGCCTGGATCTTATGCCGGATATTGTATTTCTAGCACTCTGAATGCTTCAGGTGATCGATGATTTTTTCTGCTTCTTCGGGTGTAAAATCGCAGGCGTAGAACCTTTTGAAGAGTTCGCCTTTCAGAGTGCTGCCGGGTGGTATCCGATCCTGTAGTGATGCCAGGACCAGAGCGCGGGCATCTGAGAACATGCCGGCGGCAAGATAGAGGCGCTGCTGCGGCGGCAGGCGCAGTAACATTTCGCGATACTTTGCCTCGACGGCTTTGCTGGTGTCATTCATGCCGCATGGCCTTCTTCAGATAGTCGCCAGCCCCGAGTTTTTCTGCCCAGAAATTCAGATATTCACTGTCGAGGCCGGCTGCCGAGTCGAGTAGATTGCGAATGTCGCGAAGCTGCAGCTCGGAATCGGAGTCTTTTCCCCAGAGCAGCTTCGAAATTATCAGGTCTTCAGGCGCAACCAGGAAAATATTGCAGCCGTCAAGCGTTACAGGCCGTCGCCGGGAAAACTCGAGCCGACGAAACTCGTCATTTTTCCTGACGATGAAATCCGCTTTGAGTATCAGGGCATTGCTGATGATATTGAACATGCCATAACTGTCGATGGCGCGCACGACGCTGGCCTGGTCTATATAACAGTCGTCTGAAAACAGATCGATAAGCTTCTGTGAGTCTGTTTCTGCAAGCTGCACGACCAGGTCGATGTCGCGCGTCATTCTCGGGGTGGCATAAAAAACCATGGCAATAGAACCGGTAAACATATAGGAAATGCCGACAGAATCAAGTCGCCTGGCGATTTCTTTAACGAATTCGATCTGTTCATTCATTTGTTTTTATTATACAACAGACGATTTCTGGTAGCAAACCCGGTTGCTTGTTTGTACTGCTGGTCGGGTCGGCGGCAATTATGGCCGACTCAGGCATTGGGGTGGGCTATTTTGCTTTTGTCCCCTTGTTTCTGCGTGGACGAGGGGTGGGGGCGTAGGGTGCCGTTGCTTCTGAGACGCGATTTTTGTTGGTGGCCGGGCCTGGAATATTATAACTGTCTACGGGCGGTAATTGAAAATTTCCTGCAATTACGCCGGCAACCGTGATGTCTTCATCGAGATTCTCCCAGCGAAGCGCGTAACCGTTGAGGCGTAATCGAACTTCTGCCAGTTCTCTGTCGCTGGCGCTTTTCAGAATCTTGAAACGATCGGCCGGAAAACCGATAATACGCCCATCGGTCAATTCTACGAACACCATGCGATTTTCTACCCAGGCATTCATTCCGACTGGTTCAACTGCTTCGGGTATTCTGTTCTTAGCTGTGATAGGCATTGTATTTCTCCACTAACATCATCTGATGCTGGAACACGAGTTTCTCGATTTCCCTGACGGTTCTGGGCGAAACCCCAATATTTCTTGCCAGTCTGACCGGTTGCAGCCAGAATGTACATTCTCCATCAGCTGTCTCGACATGAATGTGGGGTGGTTCATTTTTTTCATCGGAATAGAAGTGAAACCGGAATGACCCCACCCGCAAAACTGTTGGCATAACCTGGACCCTCAGGATTCATGATATTTGATTTTAATTTATTCAGTCGAAACAGTGCAAGTATTTATTGCTGAGGGATATCGAGGCTATTTCGCTTTTGCGGATTTGTCGGGTGGCAGAGTTTTAACGAAACTGCTAAACTGGTTGCATGAACAACGACAACAGCATCATCATCTTTGGTGCCGGCGGGCATGCGCCGGTGGTTATTGAAATTGCCCGGGCCTGCGGCTTTGTCGTGACTGCCATTTATGACGACAACCCGGCCTCGGTCGGGAAAAGCGTCGCGGGAGTCACAGTCGTGGGCCGCATCGCCGACCTGCCCGACAGCCTGACCGGCAACGCCTTCATCGCCATCGGCAACAATGCCGTGCGGCGCAATCTGTGTGAACGCTTTGCCGGTCTGACGTGGCCGGTTCTGATGCACCCGCACGCCTGTGTATCGTCACTTGCCGGTCTCGGTGCCGGTTCGATCGTCTGCGCCGGCGCTGTGGTGCAGCCAAATGCCATGATTGGTCGCCAGGTGGTGGTGAATATCGGCGCCTGTGTCGACCATGACAGCCGGATCGGCGACTTCTGCCACATCGGCGCAAAGGCCTACGTATCAGTTAATGCCGAAATCGGTACAGAATGCCACCTGCGCCCCGGCTGCCTGTTGCCGTTCGCCGCCAAACTCCCTTCCGGTTCAGTCGTCGGCTGACCGGACGCGCCGTCTGGCAGGTATGGGCTTTAAGCAGAATTTTCAGCCAAGTTTCCCTAATTGAATGAGATTTTCTGTTGCAGAATTGCGAGGCGAGAAGACGGGATTGCTTTTCTGGAAGCTTGTTTTGCACAGGATGTGCTTATGCAGAACCGCGCAGGATAGAGCGGTTCGGCGGAGCGACGACTTGATGAAAAAGTTTCAAAACCAGTCTGGGCTGATATGCCGAAGCTGCACCTTAAAAACGGAAAACTCGTTTAATAAAAGTGTATGATAATTGATGTTTTAGTTGGGGCTTAAAACGAGGGGGAGCTGGGGATATTGATCAGCGAATCTTCAATTGCATGTGACATGCTGAGATCGGCAGCCGGGCAACTCTGATACATTGGCAGGCGGTTCATCAGATCCCAGATCGGGCGCACCATGATGCCGTCGGCGTTGAGTTTGTCGAGCAGCCGGTTGCGTTTTTCCATGTCGGGCTCTTTCAGCATCACAGCATTGAGCCAGTAATTGCTCTTGACGCCCTTCATTTCAGTAAAGAATTCGAGATCGCCGACCTGTCTGAATTCATGCTGATACCGGCTCGCCAGCACCCGCTTTTTCATGATGATGTCGCCGAGCTGCTCGAGCTGCGCACAACCGAGCGCCGCATTGATATTCGGTAGCCGATAATTGTAGGCGATACAGTCATGAAAATATTCCCAGATGTGGGTAACCTTGCCGGTCGTCGTCAGATGCCTAGCCCGCTGCGCCAGTTCATCGTCGTTTGTCAGCACCGCGCCACCACCACCGGTGGTGATCGTCTTGTTGCCGTTGAAACTGAGCGCCGAAATCAGCCCCTGCGTGCCGACGTGCCGGCCATTATATTCAGAGCCAATTGCTTCAGCCGCGTCTTCGACCAGCTTGAGTTTGAATTCTCCGCAGACCTGCTTCAGCTCATCGAGCTGCGACGGGTGCCCGAAAGTGTGCATGACCATCAGCACCCTGATCGGCCGCCCAGTCGCCCGGTTGTGCAATACGCCGTCTTTAATTTCGCAGGCACCCCTGAGATGTTCGCGCAGTTTTTCCGGGCAGATACCCATCGAAGTTCGGTTCACGTCTACGAAATGCGGAGTTGCATTACAGTAAGAGACCGCATTCGCAGAAGCCACGAAAGTCAGCGCCTGCATCAGAACTTCGTCGCCTGGCTGCACGCCAGCCAGCAGCAGGCAGATATGCAGCGCCGCCGTGCCGTTGATCGTCGCGATCGCATGCTTCGCCCCGGTCGTTCGGCTGATAAGCTGTTCGAAAAGGTTGACATATTTGCCGACCGTCGAAACCCAGTTAGTATCTATACAGTCGGTGACATACTGCCGTTCGTTGCCGTTGAAAAACGGCTCATGCAGCACCACCGGCCCGTGGGCGATGCCCGAAACTTTCCTGACAATCTGCTCTATTTTGCGTGCAAGCTGCTCTGCCATAACAAAACCTCATATTTCTATTTCGCTGCCAATTATATCACAGTTTCCCCCACCCACAGCTTTTTGCTTATTTCTTTTATCGGCGTTCATCTGTGTTCATCCGTGGCTTATTCTTTTTTTCTTAATCCGCGCCTATCTGTGGTTGCGATATTGGTGGATTATGATAGAATCACAAAAAATAAATGCGCACCGAACCCGGAAAGGAGTTTCCCCCTTTTATGTCGAAAGAATTTTCCAGAATCAGCATCGAGCACCTCGCTTCATGGATACTGCGCGAATATGACGAAACCTCACAGATCTTTGGTATTCACAAAGACCTGTTCTTCGTGCCGAAAACCGACGACCCGTTAACGCTGACCAGATACGGCCAGCATCTCGAAAGCCCGCTCGGCGTCGCCGCCGGCCCGCATACCCAGATGGCCCAGAACCTCATCGCCGCCTGGCTCTGCGGCTCGCGCTACCTCGAACTGAAAACCGTGCAGACCCTCGACGAACTTAACGTCAGCAAACCCTGCATCGACATCCAGGACGAAGGCTACAACTGTGAATGGTCACAGGAGCTCAAACTCGACGCCAGCTTCGACGAGTATCTCAACGCCTGGATCATGCTGCATGTGCTGCGCCACAAATTCGGCTGGAACAACGCCAAAGGCCGTGGTTTCATTTTCAACATGAGCGTCGGCTACAATCTCGAAGGCATTCTCAAGCCAAACGTGCAGAAATTCCTTGAACGCATGGCCGACTGCGGTGACCTTCTCAAAGAAAAACTTGCGGTCATGCGCAAAATTTACCCGAAAATCGACGAAATCGAGATTCCGGCGATGCTCTCAGACAACATCACCCTTTCGACGATGCACGGCTGCCCGCCCGACGAAATCGAAAAGATCGCGATGTATCTCGTGAAAGAACGCGGCTACAACACCACGATCAAGCTGAACCCGACGCTGCTCGGCGCCGCCCATCTGCGCCATATTCTCAACGACCGGCTCGGCTTCGTTACCGAAGTGCCAGATGAAGCTTTTGGGCACGACCTCAAATACCCCGACGGCGTGCAGATCATCAAAAACATGCTTGCCGCCGCCGAAGCGAAGGGCGTCACATTCAACCTGAAGCTCACCAATACCCTCGAATCGATTAACCACAAGAATATTTTCCCGCCGAATGAAAAAATGATGTACATGAGCGGCCGCGCCCTGCACCCTATCAGCATCAACGTCGCCGCCAAACTGCAGAACGAATTCAATGGCAAACTCGACATCAGCTTCAGCGCTGGTGCCGACTGCTTCAATCTGCCGAAAATCATCGCCTGCGGCATCAAACCGGTCACCGTCTGTTCCGATCTGTTGAAGCCAGGCGGATACGGTCGCCAGCTGCAGTATCTCGACGAGCTTTCCGCTGCAATCAGAGCCGAAAAGGCCGACAATATCGACAGCTTCATTGTTAAGTTCGCCGAATGCAGCTGCAATAAAGTGGAAAAGGCCGCGCTGCTCAATCTGCGCCGCTATGCCGGTGCGACTCCGACTAACTCTGCCTATCACAAAGAAAGCAAGACCGGCGAGTCTATCAAGACCAGTCGGGCTCTGCCTGAATTCGACTGCGTGCGTGCTCCCTGTATTGGCACCTGCCCGGCCGGCCAGGACATCCCTTCTTATATGTATTACACCGCCAAAGGCGACTATAAAAAGGCCTATGAAGTCATCATGCGCCAGAACCCCCTGCCTTCGGTTCTCGGTATGGTCTGCGACCACCAGTGCCAGCACAAATGCACACGCGCCAATTACGACAATTCGCTGCTGATCCGTGAAATCAAACGCTTCATCGCCAACCGCAATGCCGACCGCCCGAACCTGAAGCCCGAAAAGGCGAACGGCAAAAAGGTCGCGATTGTCGGCGCTGGCCCGAGCGGCCTGTCAGCCGCTTACTTTCTTGCACTCGAAGGCTTCACCGTCGAAATTTTCGAGACGAAGGCTTTTGCAGGTGGTATGGTTTCCGATGCTATTCCGAGTTTCAGATTGACCGCCGATGCGATCAACCGTGATGTCGAATACATCAAAAATCTCGGCGTGAAGATCAGCTACGCCCAGAAAATCGATCGCCAGCGATTCGAAGAGCTGCGCAGAGATTACGACTACGTCTATGTCGCCATCGGCGCCCAGGGCGCGAAGAAGATGGGAATTCCCGGTGAAGATGCCGCCGGTGTCATCGACCAGCTGGTTTTCCTGTCTGACGTGCGCCAGGAACGCAACCCGAAAATCGGCCCGAACGTCGCGATAATCGGCGGTGGCAATTCGGCCATGGATGCGGCCCGCACCGCTCTGCGCCTCGTCGGTGACAGCGGCCGCGTGCGTGTCGTCTACCGCCGCACCCGCGCCGAAATGCCCGCCGATCTTGAAGAGGTCAAGGCACTGCTCGACGAGGGTATCGAAGTCCTCGAGCTGCACCAGCCACTCGAAATCGTTGTGGCTGCCGGCAAGGTCGCCGGCATGAAATGTCAGAAAATGCAGCTCGGTGAGAAAGGCCCCGATGGCCGCCGCAAGCCGGTTCCGGTCAAGGGCGCGATCGTCGATGTGCCCTGTGAAACTGTGATCGAAGCTATTGGTCAGGATGTCATACTCGACTTTATCGGTGCCTCTGACCTGGAAACCGACCCGGTTACCGGCATGACCCGCATCAGAAACGTTTTCGCCGGTGGTGATGCGGTGCGTGGCGCCTCGACGATCGTCAAGGCGGTAGGCGATGGCCAGCGTGTCGCTCTCAACATCATCGCCCAGGCCGGTAAAGAACTCGATATCGGCCCGGCTGCGATCAAAAAAGGCATGAACGCCGCTCAGTTCATGGCGAAAAGCGCCCGCCGCGTCAGGGGCATCAAATTGCCCGAAATCGACGTGAAGCTGCGCAAGGGCTTTGCCACCGTCATTCGCGATCTGAACGAAGAAGAGGCCCGCAAAGAGGCCGAACGCTGTCTCTACTGCAACGATGTCTGCAATGTCTGCGTCAGCGTCTGCCCGAACCGTGCCAATTTCACCTATTATGTGCGCCCAGGCGACTATCTGGTGCAGAAAGCCGTTAACAAAAAGGGCAAGTTCAAAATCGAGACTGAAAGAACCATGCGCCTGACTCAGGACGTTCAGGTGCTGAATATCGGCGATTTCTGCAATGAATGTGGTAACTGCACGACCTTCTGCCCGACCGCCGGCGACCCTTACAAAAACAAGCCGAAATTCTATATGACCGACCACAGCTTCAAGGAAGAGGCGAATGCCTTCAGAATCTCCGGCAAGGTGCTCAAGGCCCGTGTCGACGGCCACGAATACATGCTCGAAGAGAAAGACGACGCTCTGCATTATCACGATGGTTCGATGCATGCCCGCCTGCACCGCGACAGCTTCGAAGTCATTGCCGTCGAACCGCGTGGCGAGAAACCGGCGGCCTACTCGTTCGAACTCGCGCTCAAAATGGCGATTCTCTACACTTCCCTTAAAAACGCTGCATTCAATCACTGAACGCTTCAGGAGTTTTCCTCTAAGGCAGCATGTGGGCTGATGGCGGTCTGTGGCCATCAGCCCACATGTGTTTTTCGTTCATATGTAAGGTATGGTTGGTTGTGGTATAATGCACGAAAGTCATTGAGCAAGGAACAAAGTTGATGAAAGTGCTTTTAACCGGCGGGGCCGGCTATATTGGCAGTCATACCTGCGTGCAGTTGCTGCAGGCGGGGCATGATGTCGTCATTGTCGATAATCTTCACAACAGTAAAATTGCAGTTCTCGATCGTATCGAAAAAATAGCCGGGCGCCGCCCGGAATTTCTTGATGTCGACATCTGCGATTTCGAAGCTCTGGTGAGCGTTTTTTCGGGGCAGAAGTTCGATGCCGTGATTCACTTTGCCGGCCTCAAAGCAGTCGGCGAATCGGTCGAAAAGCCACTTTTTTACTACCAGAACAATGTTGGCGGCACTCTCAAGCTTTGCGGGGTCATGCAGGCCGCCGGCGTGCGCAATCTCGTCTTCAGTTCATCTTCTACCGTCTACGGTGATCCGCACACAGTGCCGATCAAAGAGGATTTTCCAGTTGGTGGCGCCACCAACCCCTACGGTCGCTCAAAGTTTATGGTCGAGCAGATTCTCATCGACTGGCAACGGGCGCACCCACACCTGACCGTAGCATTACTGCGCTATTTCAACCCGGTCGGAGCACATGAAAGTGGGCTGATCGGCGAAGATCCGAACGGTATTCCGAATAATCTCATGCCTTATATAACTCAGGTGGCGATCGGCCGCCGGCCGCATCTGAACGTTTTTGGCAACGATTACCCGACCCACGACGGTACCGGCGTGCGTGACTACATTCACGTCGTCGATCTGGCCGCGGGGCATCTGAAGGCTCTCGAAAAACTCAACGAAAACCCCGGTCTCGGCATCTGGAACCTCGGTACCGGCCAGGGCTACAGCGTTCTCGATGTCGTCAAAGCTTTCGAAAAGGCGAGTGGTAAAAAAGTGCCATACGAAGTCGTCGGCCGCCGTGCCGGTGACATTGCTGCCTGCTACGCCGACCCGGCGAAGGCGAACCGCGAACTGAACTGGAAAGCGAAGTTCGGCATCGAACAGATGTGCGCCGATTCCTGGAACTGGCAGTCGAAAAACCCCAACGGCTACGACTGATTTAAACCGCTTGCATAAGGTAACCCCGATGTATCTGAATGTGACGTCAGCTGGGCTGTCGGAAGAAAAGTTCAGGTTATACCTTCTGAACCGCTTCCATCCAGGGGGTAGAGGAAAAGCTGTTTTCTTTGAGGCTGTTGGCTTCAGTGCCGATCGATGGTCTGTTCTCGCGGATGCAATTCTTGAACATGCAAAGAAGAATCTGGTTTCTGAAAGTATTCCAAATGAGCATGGAATAAAGTATATTATTGATGGAAAGCTGGAGTCTCCTGATCAGCGCAATCCCCTTATCCGATCGATCTGGTTTGTCGAGAAGGGGGCTGAGCTGGCGAGATTTGTGACCGCATATCCCTTGCCATATCTCAAGGAGTTGAAGTAATGCCTCAGGAACTGGAAGTTGTCGCTTTGACGGTTGACCTGCCAGAATACGGTCTTAGGGCTGGTGACATTGGCTCTATCGTTCTCGAACATGGTAATAACGGGTATGAGGTCGAATTTACCACGATTTCGGGAACTGGCAGGCAAAAAACCCCAACGGCTACGACTGACCACGGAGACAGCCAATGACCTTTTCAATCAAACAATTTGCAGCTGAAGCGCCTTTTTTTCTGATCGCGGGACCCTGTGTCATCGAATCTGAGGGCCTGTGTCTCTATATTGCCCAGACGCTGAAGGCGGTTGGCGAAGAGCTTAAACTGCCGGTGGTGTTCAAGGCCAGTTTCGACAAGGCCAATCGCACTTCGGGCGACTCTTTTCGCGGCCCGGGTCTGGAAAAGGGCCTCGAAATTCTCGCGTCGGTGAAAGCCAAAACCGGTTTGCCCGTTCTGACCGACGTGCATGAGGTGGTGCAGGTTGCGCCGGTTGCAGAAGTCTGTAATATTCTGCAGATTCCCGCTTTCCTCTGTCGCCAGACTGACCTGACCGAAGCCGCGGCCCGCACCGGCCGCGTTGTTAACATCAAAAAGGGGCAGTTCCTTTCGCCCTGGGCGACGAAACATCTCGCCGACAAGGTGCGCAATACCGCCGGG
>CAZFUG010000012.1:36946-38885 GCA_964522035.1 uncultured bacterium | reverse complement strand
GCCCGTGGCATGACGCTGGTCAAGGCCGTCGAACCGCATGTGGTCAGGTATATTACCGAAAACGACCATGCCGGCCTCGAAAACATGGTCAGGTCGATGACTTCCGAGGCGATTCCGAACAATGATCTGGTTTCGGTGCAGATTCTCGACACCGACATGAACAAGCTTGCCGAAGCATCGCCACACATGGGCCCGAGCCAGACCGGCTACCTGCATCTGCCAGCCACCGTCGTTGTCGCCAACCCGGTAACCAGCCCGCAGACCAAGCAACAAATCGGCATTCTGCGTATGGTCTTCTCGAATCGCTATTTCGAAGACCGCAGCCGGGCGGTCATTCAGACGACAGCTTTTGTGCTGCTGCTTGGATCGCTGCTGGCAGCGCTGATCACCTGGCTGATCGGTCGCATGATTCAGAACCCGGTAACCATTCTCGCCGAGGCCGCCACCAAAATGGCCGGCGGCGACACCGATATTCAGCTCGAGCTTGATACCAGCAACGAGATCGGGGTATTGGTCGAGGCTTTCAACCTGATGAGTCAGCGCGTCAACGTGCACCTTTCCGAGCTGCGCCAGAAAAACCTGCAGCTTGAAGGTCGCAATTTCGAGCTGTCGACTCTGCAACAGATCGGCCGTTCGCTGTCGAGCATTCTCGATCAGGAAATGGTCTATGAAACGATCGTCGACAACGTCATCAACGTGCTCAGCGGCGTCAAGCGCTGCTCACTGCTGCTCGTCGATGAAAAACGCAACGAATTCATCTTCAGGGTCACCAAGGGGCTCGACCCGGAAGTTGTGCCCGAAAGCGGCCGCATGCCGATCGACTCTGGCATTGCCGCGAAAGTTTTTCATACTGGCGAAGCGGTGCTGCTCAACGATCTTGACGAAGCCGACGACACCCGTCGCCTCGAAGGCGGAAAAGTCGTGCGCAGTTCGATCTGCGCCCCGATCATGATCGGCGGCCAGGTGGTCGGCGTGCTGTCGCTGAGCAACAAGATTTCAGGAGTGGCGTTCACCGAAGCCGATCTGCGCCTTGTCGAAGGTGTAGCCATCGAAGCTGCCATCGCCATCAAGAACGCCCGCATGTGGCAGGATCTCAAACGCAAGGTTCTCGAACTCAACACCCTGCATGAGGTCGGCAAAAACCTCGGGCTGGTACTCGACATCAACAAACTGCTCGAACTGGTCATCGACCTGACTGCCAGAGTCCTCGGCGGCGTCAAGACCAGTTCGATCATTCTGCACGACGAAGAAACCGACTGCCTGCAGGTAATGCTCTACAAGGGCAGCCGCAGTATTGCGTCGCTGCAGCCGATCAAAGCTGGCGAAGGCATTGCCGGCAAGGTTTTCGAGCGCGGTGAGCCAATCATCATCAACGATTTCAGTTCGACCGACCAGGGAACCGGCGTTACCGGCCGCAGCTCGATCTGCGTACCGCTCAAGGTCAAAGATAAAACCATCGGGGTTTTGTCGGTTTCCGACAAGCTGACAGGCGACCCGTTCGACAGCAGTGACCTGGACATGCTCGTCACCCTCGCCTCGCAAATTTCGGTATCCCTGTACAACGCCCAGCTCTACGAAGATCTCGAAGCGAGCTACCTGTCGGCAGTGCGGGCACTGGCCAACTCCATCGACGCCAAAGATGCCTACACCCGCGGTCACAGTGAGCGAGTCGCCCGCTATTCGATGGAAATCGGCCGAGTCATGGGGCTGACCGGCGATGAAATCAAGAATCTGCATATCGGCGCTCTGCTGCACGATATCGGCAAAATCGGCATCGCCGAGGCGATTATTAACAAGAATTCACGGCTGACCGAAGAAGAATACCAGGAAATCAAGACGCATCCTTCGCGTGGCGCCTCGATCATCGAACCGGCCAAGTTTCTGAAAGAAAAAGTGCCGCTGATCAAGTTTCACCATGAGCGTTTCGACGGTAAGGGCT
>CAZFUG010000012.1:22835-36936 GCA_964522035.1 uncultured bacterium | reverse complement strand
TACCCCGACGGGCTAAAGGGCGAAGAGATTCCGCTGATGGCTCGTATCGTCTGCTGCGCCGATTCTTTCGACGCGATGACCAGCAAGCGTGCCTACCGCGACACGATGCCCCTCGAAGAAGCGCGCAAGGAACTGATCAGATGCTCCGGCACCCAGTTCGACCCGCGGGTGGTCAATGCCTTTCTAGAAGTTCTCGCCGATGAAAAAAAAGTCGAAACCATAGAAAACCTGGGTAAATAATGGAAAAAATCTGGAAAATCAGGGAAGTCAATACGGAACTGCTCGGTAGAATGCGATCTACCGGGTTTCCTGACATTCTGCTGAAGATCCTGATCAATCGTGGCATAACCGACGAAGCCGGAATCGAAAAATACTTTTCACCGCGCAGTCGCTATCTGTTCTCACCTTTCGTCATCGACGGACTGTGTACAGCGGTTGATCGCATTTTCAAAGCCTTCGAGCGCGATGAAAGCATAAGAGTCTATGGCGACCGCGACGTCGATGGCATCACCTCGACGGTAATGCTGACCGAAACGTTGCACAGCTTTCACAAGCTTGTCGACTACACGGTTCCGGTCATCGAAGACGGCTACGGACTCAACCCTGATTACATCGACGTGGCCGCCAGAGACGGTATCAGACTGATCGTCACCGTCGACTGCGGCATCAGCAATCTCGCAGAAGTCGAGTATGCACGCAGCAAGGGTATCGAGGTCATCATCACCGATCACCATGAACCGCCGAGTCAGCTGCCAAATGCGGTAGCAATCGTCGACCCGAAGCTGCACGACTCATGCTGCCCGCAGAAAAACATCGCCGGTGTCGGTGTCGCCTTCAAGCTGGCGATGGCTCTCGAAATGGCGCGCTCGAACCGACTGTCGAAACCGCTGATGGTTTTCGACCTCAGCGAGCATGACATCGAAGTCGTGCGCTTTTCGGTGCGCGAGGGTTTCACGCCAGTCAAACATATCGACCGGGCCGCGATGAATGGATGTGTTCCAGTCTTTTTCAGCGAAGAAGAGCGCAAAACTATCGGTGAACTTCTGCCGGCAGTCATGAGCAATGCCAGCAACGATCCGAATCTGCGGCCGGTATATGTCGACAAGGTAATTGCCGAGTGTCTGCCCGACGCAGCCTCACAAACCAAGGTCGCTTTCAGGCATTCGCTGAATCTCGACGGCATGGACGGTGGCAGGGCACTGACGCTGATGTATCTCAAGTGCATAGAAGCGAAGCTGCCAGCAGTAAAGACACTGTGGCACCGCGGCCTCGACATTCTGACGATCGGCACGATTGCCGACATGGTGCCGTTGCACGGTGAAAACCGCACTTTCGCGCAGATGGGGCTGAAATTCGTCGGCAAAAGCAAGCGTATGGGCCTGGCCAGTCTGTTCAGTGCCCTCGGCTGGAAAAACCGTCAGGTTACCGAACGCGACATCAGTTTCAGCATCGCGCCGATTCTCAATGCTTCGGGGCGGCTGCGCACCGCTGAACTGGCGATCGAGCTGCTGTCTACCACGCAGGCAGCGCGGGCCGAAGAACTGGCAAAGCAGCTGTATGAACTCAATAACGAGCGCAAGCGCCTTGGCGAAGAATGTTACAACGGTGTAAAACGCTATCTGCTTGAACAGAACGATATTGAAAACGACCGCATTCTGATGGTAGCGGCACCGATGAAGAACCAGGGTGTCACCGGCATCGTCGCCACCCGCCTGATGCTTGATTACTGCCGGCCAGTAATCGTATTGCTCGAAGATCAGGGCAAGTTTTTGGGTTCAGCGCGCAGTTTCAAGGATATCAATATCATCGAGGCGCTGAATTACTGTTCTGTATGCCTCGAAAAATTTGGCGGGCATGTCGGAGCCGCGGGGCTGACGATGCAGCCAGGCAACGAGACCCTTTTCCGTCAGAGATTGAGGGAATTTGCCGGGCGACATATTAGTCTCGAGGACCTGCAACCCGAGTGGCTGATCGATTCGGAACTGCCGATCGAAAAGGTTGATGAGCAGTTCCTGCAGGACATACTCAATTTTGCGCCTTTCGGAATCGATAACCCGGCGCCGGTATTCATGGCACAGGGTGCGTCGTTTCAAGAGATCCGCAAGGTCGGCGAGGGTAAAAACCATCTGCGCTTCAAGTTCAGGCGGGCGAACGGGCGCAGCATTTTCGGCATCGGGTTCAATCTCGGTGATATAATGGCGCCGGAAACGATCCGGGATGGCACCTGTGATCTCGTGTTTCAGGTGGAGCCTAACGATTACAATGGAGTCAGATCAGCGCAGCTGATGGTGCTTGACTGCCGGATACGGGGGTTCAAGTGAGTCAGTTGGCGCAGCTGGAGGTAATATGAACATACGTGAGCGGTCGCCGTTGAATCGCTATGATTTTTCGCGCATGGTGAATATGTGGGAAACGCTGGTTCTCGAAGTCATTGCCGACATGATCGAGCGCAACGAGATCTGCAGCTGCCATGACTGCGTGCTCGATACCTGTGCGCTGGCCCTTAACAGCCTGCCGAGCCGGTACTGGATTCTCGGCAGTTACGATGCGTTTTCGCCCCCGGAGAGCTTTACTGAAGATGTCATGAATGTACGACTGGCGGAAGAGGCGGTTTTAAAGGCATATCGACTGGTGCAGGCCAACCCTCACCACTGATGCACGCGGAAAAAAGAGAAAAGAAAAACAGCCGCGGATGAACACGGATTAACTCGGATAAAGCAAGAAGCAAGCCGCGGATGGACACGGATCAACGCGGATAAAGCAAGAAACAAGCCACGGATGCACACTGATCGACTCAGATAAAGCAAGAAACAAGCCACGGATGGACACGGATAACTCGGATAAAGCAAAAAAATAGCAATGGCTGCGCAGGTTTAACGCCAGCAAGACAAAAGAGTCACTTATATACACGGATTAACGCTGATAATTATGTGTAGCCCACAAGCTTGTGAATTTTCACACAATCACACAAGAATCAGCAGGCGGGATCAAAACAGCCGATGCGGTATTATGTAAACCGACTTGTAAAAACGGATTTTTCGGGGCGATTTTAGCGGGTGTGGCGATTTTTTTGCTGATTTTATCAAAAAATTCAAGACAAATGCCGTTGGTTCTGATAATCTGCTAAGTTAATAATACCAGCTACAGTCAGAAATTCTCGGAGGTCTCCCATGCAGTGTCCAGGATGCGGTTTTGAAAATGAAAAGGGCAATAAATTCTGCAACATGTGTGGAATGGGTCTGCCCGGCACAGGCGAAACTCCTGACGCACCTGCAGAGCGTGAACCGCTCGATCTCGATCTTTCGCTCGATCTCGACGTCAGCGAAGCGGCCGATGCGACCGGCGGTCTTTCGTTCGATTTAGGCACGCCGGCGGGCGGCAATTTTGATCTGTCGGCCGGATCGACAGATGATGCCGGCGATTTACAGCTTGGCATGCCCGAAGCGCGTGAAAAATCCGAGATAAGCCTGGACCTCAATACCGGCAGCGATGATTTCAGTTTTGATTCTATAGACAACAGCGCCGCCTCCCCTGCGGTTGACCTCGACATTTCAATGGATCAGGGTGATTCCGGGCTGAATTTTGACATGCTCGACAATACTGCGGCCGCACAGGCTGGCGCGGATGACGACCCGTTCGCAGCTCCGGCCGGGTTTGATATTTCGCTCGACGACGCGGCAGCGGAACAGCCGATCGATTCGGTATCGTTCGATGAACCCGTGGTGAGCACCAGCACACCGACGACAGCTGATGATTTCAGTTTCGATGTTACCGAGTCAGCTCCAGAAACGGCCTCGCGCGAAGTAGATGCCGAAACGCTTGCGGTTGAAACCGAAAGTTTTGATTTTGGTGATCTCGATTCGACGCCCGCAGCTGCGGTATCCACCAGCAAAACCGCTCAGACGGTGCCTGTCGAAGAAGGCGACGACGACCTCAGCGGCCTGATCGTCAGCAGCAATGATGATTTTTCGACAACTACCGAAGTCAGCGTCAACTTCGATGACGACGCAACGGTCAGTGTTGCCACAGATAACGACGACGACAGTTTTCTCGACAACCTTGTCGTCGAAACCGTTCAGCCCGCAAAACCGGCGGCAGCAGCTGTTAAACCGGCACAGCCTCAGGTTCAGGCTGCAAAACCGACAGTTCAACCGGTAAAACCCGCTGTTGTCGCCGCAAAGCCCGTTGTCGTAAACGAACCGGAAGCTGATGCGGATGACGAGCTCAACGGCCTGATTCTCGGGATCGAAGGCAAGGCGCCGGCAAAAGCAGCCCCGGCACAGGTTAAAGCTGAAGTTGAATATGAAGAAGATTTTTCTGCCATGCCGGGTAATGATGCCGATGCTGGCAATGAAGCCGATTTTGACATTGCCTCGCTTGGCGGCCTTGGCGGCGAAATCGAAACGCCGGCACCGACAAACGAAATTCAGGCAGCCTATTCTCCGGCAATGGCCCCTGCTGCCATACTTGAAGAGGCTCCACCGCTCACCCCGCTTGAACAGCTTTCTGAAATCAGACAGCAGCTTGCCGACACCAACGACCCTGATGAACGCTATTCCCTGGTTCTGCGCATGCGTGAACTGGCCCTCCCGGAAGCAGCGGGCGATTTCATCAAACTGCTCGGTGATGAACTGAAGGATATCAGAGAAGTCGCAGCCGGTTTCCTCGGCGATATCGCGGCAAAAGAAGCGGTCAGACCGCTGGTTCTCTGCCTGACCTCGGAGCATCCGCAGCTCAAGTTCCTGGCCGCCCGCTCGCTGGGTCGTATCGGCTCTGAAGACGCGGTTGTGCCGCTGGTAAAACTTCTTGAAGAAGACAATGAAGATCTACGCTACGTGACCCTTGAAGCACTTGGCAAGATCGGCTCGGCTTCGGCCCTGAAAGCGGTCAGCGCTTTCCTGAAAAGCCGCAACAACGATCTGCGCTACATCGCCTGCGAAGCGATCGGCAACATCGCCGACCCGAAATCGGTGGCGATCGTGCTGCCGATGCTCAAAGACCCTGAATTTGAAGTTCGCCTGAAGGCCATCGAAGCCCTCGGCAAAATGGCTTCGACCGCGGCCTGCGACCAGTTGCTCGTCGTGCTTGGTGAAGACAACGAACGCATCAGAACCGCGACCATTCAGGCACTGGGCCAGATCCGCAATGCCAATGCCGTTGACCCGCTCATCGACATTTACCAGGTCAGCAACCCGCAGCTCAAGGAAAAAATCATCTGGGCCCTCGGCGAAATCGGTGATGCCAAAGCCGTAGAGCCGCTGCTCAAACTTTCAAACGCTTTCAATACCCGCCTGACCATGCTGGCTCTCGAAGCTTTTGCGAAGATCAAGTCAAGCAAGGCCAGCCGCTACGTGCTTTCGGTTCTTGAAAAGGAAGACCCGATGCTGTGCCTGAAGGCCATCGACGCCCTCGGCGAAATCGGCGAAAAGGCCACGGCCGGCAATCTCGTTAAATTTCTTGAAGCGGCCGAACCCGAACATAAAATTTCAGCGGCTAAAGCCATCGGCAAAATCGGTAACCCGATCGCCATCGAACCGCTGGTTCAGAGACTTACCGATTCAGAACGCGATGTCCGCCTTGCTGCCATCGAGGCCCTGGGCCTGATCAAGGGTGCGCGCGCCATCGAGCCGCTGATCAAGTCTCTTGCCGAGCAGGATTCTCAGATAGTCGAGAAGGCCGAATGGGCCATCTGTGAAATGGGCGAAATGGCCGTTGAACAGATCACCAAGGCAATTCAGAGTGGCAACAACGATAACATCCTGCCCTCGCTCGTCAGAGTTCTGGGCCGAATCGGCAGCATCAGAGCGATTTTCCCGCTGCTGAAAGTTCTCGACACCACCGACGACCGCAAACTCAGCTCCTGCATCGCCGACAGTCTGCTGGCGATCGATGAATATCTGACTTCAGCCAACCCGATCTCGGTAATCCTTAAAGAAGGCTATGCCTGGGCACAGTTCTCGGTAGCACAGGCTCTCGCCACCCTGCAGGACGAGCGAGCATTCGGGCTGCTGATCAAAATCGCCCGCGAAACCATTACCGACAAAGACATGAAAAAGCTTGCCGGGATTCCTGACAAGCGTATTCTTGAATGCAGCAGCGAAATTCTGCACCTGATCAGACTCAACGTCGCCCACCTGTTTGCCAAGGTTGGCAATGACAAGGCGATCCCGGTGATCATGAGTTACTTTGCCAGCGGCGACCAGCTGCAGCGGCAATGGTGCGTCGAAGCCCTCGGCGGCATCAAGACCGAAGGCGCTCTCGATGCTCTCATCGATATTCTCAAGAAGCCTGAATACAATATTCCGCTCGAACTGCTGTCGCGGCAGCTGATTTCGAACCAGAGCCGCAAGCTCGTCGAAAAACTTATCATGGGCGCGTCGCACCCGGCCGAAGCGGTGCGTGTCTCGATCGCGACCGTGCTTGGCGACACCCGTGACCCGCGCGCCATCAGAACCCTGTCGAACCTGGTAAAAGACACCACCGAAAAAGTTCGCTCAGCGGCCATCGAAGCGATCGGCAAGATCGGCACCACCGCAGCCGTACAACCGGCTATCGAAGCTCTGCGTGACTCGGTCGAAACGGTTCGCGCCAAAGCCGCTCAGGTTCTGGGCGAACTGAAAGACACCGCCGCCGTCGAATTTCTTGAAAAGGCGAGCAAAGATGCCTCGGAAATGGTCAGACGTCTGTCGATCAAATCGCTTTCTCAGATGGCCGATGCACGGGTACCCGACATCATCATTGCCGCCCTCACCGACAAGGCCGAAGCGGTACGCTGCATGGCCGTAGTAGTGCTTGGCGAACGCCGCGACCGTGTTGCTCTGCCGCATCTGGTCAAGTCACTCGAAGATGCCTCTGAAAAAGTACGGGAAGCGGCGGCCGAAGCCCTCGCCCGCATCGGTGACCCGCATTCGATCATGCCGATGCTCGCACGCCTCGACGACCCATCCCCGATTGTACCGCTCGCCTGCAGCGAAGCAATCGTCAGTTTTGGCGAAAACTCATACGAAGTGCTTATCGAAGCTCTCAAGCACGCTGAAGAACGTATCAGACGCCATGCCTGCGACCTGCTGGTGCGCATCGGCGAAAACAATCTGATCGGGCGCCTGCTGCGCATCTCACAGGACCGCAATAACTTCCTGCGCGAGAATGTTGCCCGCATTCTCGGCCGAATCGGAAACAGCAGCGTTGTGGAAACCCTGATGCAGATGCTCGCCGATCGCAGCAGCGCGGTGCGTAAGACCTCAGCCGAAGCCCTTGGCAACCTGCGCGATATTCGCTGCCTCGTCGCTCTGAAGAACGCCACCCGCGACCAGAGCCGTGAAGTGCGTCTCGCCGCAACCATGGCCCTGCAGGAAATCTTCAAAGCCCACAAACTCAACTGAGTTTTACTGAATTCGTTAAACCGGCCGGGGTATAAATGCTCCGGCCGGTTTTTTATTTCAGATGATGATTTTTTACTCACCCGGTTATAAAAGCAGAATTTGTTTCATGTGAAACAGAGGAAAATTTCAATAGTCAAGATTTGGTTTATTATGTAAATCATAATTTTTAAAATGCCGAATCGAAAGATAAAAAAGCGAGATTTGCGGCAAAAAAATATATTACCCAGATGATGAATTTATCAGCAGCAAAAGCAGGCTTTCGGCTGATAAAAAGTTTGCCGGGTGAGAAATTTGTTGCCTGCGGGGCCGGTTAGCAATATGTTTAAAGCAGTAGCAACTGAAAGGGAGAGGCAAACATGCGCGAGTTTCTTATGCGGCCGATGTCGGTTCTTCCGTGTTCGCGGCGGCTCAGTTTTGTAAGAGCTGAAGGCTGTCATCTTTTCGATGAAAGCGGCAAAAGCTACCTTGACACCTTTGCGGCCAACGGCAACGTCGTAGCCGGGCATGCCTCGCCTGAAATACAGAATTCTTACCGATCGCCAGCGCCCGACGTAGGGCAACAGCTGGTGCGCGAGATTTCACGAATGCTGCCGGGTTATCTTGAGCATTTCCAGCTGTTTCAATCTGGGGTTGAAGCTATCAAGTCAGCCTGTTCTCTTTCGAGACGTTTCCGCAACAAGCCATACGTGATCGGTATATCTGAAGATATCGTGCAGAACTCTTTTCTGGTAGTCTCCTCGTCCGATGAAGAGAATTTCACACCGCTGTTTTCGATCGACACACATTTCGAGCTCGTCAGCCACAATCTCAATCACCCACCGGTTACCGGCCAGAAAAGGCTTTCCGAACTCGGGAAATCATGCCGCGGTGCCTGCCTGTGCTCTCTTGAAACCTTCTTTGCGGATCTTGCAGACCAGACAGCCGCGATCGTCATCGAACCCTCGATCGGGGTCGGCGGTTCGATCGAGCCCTGCCGCAATTTTTTCGGCAAGCTCGAGGAATTCTGCCGGTCGAACGGCATCGATCTGATCGCCAATGAAACGCAGTGCGGCATCGGCCGCACCGGCAGCCGCATGTTCGGGTTCCAGCTGCTGAATATTCACCCCGACGTCGTCTGCATCGGCCCAAGCCTGGCCAATGGCTACCCGATCGGCATTGCCGTTTATGAAGACCATTTTGCCGGTCTCGTCGAACCGGTTACCGCGACCGCCTGTTCTTCATGCGCCGCGGCGCTTGCCACGCTGCAGACAATTGAAAGACTCGACCTGCTGCGCCGTTCAGAACAGCTCGGCGAAATTTTCAAGGAAAACCTGCACCGGATTCTCGGCAATCATCGTCTGATCAAGCAGATCCGCGGGCTTGGCATGATGATCGAGATCGAATTTTCCAGTGTTGAAGCCGCCACCGAACTGCATCACCGGGCCAGTGAACTGGGGTTGATTACCGGCACCGGCAGCGTCAGACAGAACATAATCAGGTTGACACCGCCTCTGATTTTTACCGGTGAAATGACTGAAGAAGCCTGCCGCATACTGCTTGCCGCAATGCCCTGACAGGGCACTCAGGCATCGAGAAACGCTTCCACAAAATCCCAGACTTCGCTGATAGCGACTCCGGTAACCAGCGCCAGATAGTAGAGATACCAGCCGATCAGCAGCAGAAAAGGGGTACCGAGCCATTTCCAGCTGCGGCCCTCTTCGTCGGTGAATCTGGTTACTACTGCGGCGGTTACCGTGATGTGAGCGACCCACAGCGTGATGCTGCGGCCGTAAAAATAGCTCTGGGTAAAAACGGCCAGCCAGACAAACGCGAGACCGGCGAAGGCATCATGCAGCACCAGCGGGAAAAAATGCAGCGGCCGCGTGCTGTCGATATGGCGAAACATCCAGCCCTGCCGTTCTTCGGTTTTGAACGCCAGGCCGGCATAATAACAGTAAACCAGCCCAAAAACGAGACAGACAAACCTCATGATTCCCATGCGCCTATTTTAACACAACCTCCGGCACTAATCAGGCTTATTTGATCCAATAATTGTAAAAAATACACCTACATCTAATGACTTGATAATTAAAAGGTGCAGCTTCGGCCTATCAGCCGGGTTGCTTTTTCTCCAGCGATTCGCTTCGCTCACAAGCTTCCGAAAAAGCAATCCCGTCTTCTCGCCTCGCAATAACTATTTCCGAACATATGCCCAATTCGCTTTTATACTGGCATGATTTTGTTGCAAGGCGGTGCGGGTGGCGGTAGACTAGGCGAAGAAACAATCTATACGGAGGGAATATGGAAATCAAATTTGGGACATCCGGCTGGCGTGCGATCATCGCTGACGATTTTACTTTCGAAAATGTGCGCATCTGCACTCAGGCGATCGCCGACCACTTAAGAAGCATCAACACCACTCAGGGCGTTGTTATCGGCTCTGACGCACGCTTCATGTCGCCGCGCTTCATGGAAGTCGCTGCCGAAGTTTTTGCCGGCAATGGTATCAAGGCTCTGCTATGCGTTCGCGACACCCCCACTCCGGTCATCAGTTTTGAAATTCTGCGCCGCAAGCTGGCCGGTGGCATCAATTTCACCGCCAGTCACAACCCGCCCGAATATCAGGGTCTGAAATTTTCGCCGGCCTGGGGCGGCCCGGCGCTGCCTGAAACGACCAAAGACATCGAAAACCGCGCCAATGCGATCATGCAGAAAAAGGGCGAAATCAAGCTGATGAAGCTTGTTGAAGCCGAGAAGGCCGGCCTGGTTGAACGCATCAACCCGATGGAAACCTATCTCGACGACCTGCGCAAAAAGATCAATTTCGAAGCGATCAGGGCAGCGAAGCTCAAGATTCTCGTCAACCCGCTTTACGGAACGGCCCGCGGCTATCTCGACCGCCTGCTCAAAGAAGCCGGCTGCGAAGTGACGGTAATGAACGATCACCTCGACCCCTATTTCGGCAACCAGCCGCCTGAACCGTCTGAATCGCATATTCCCGATATGATCGAAAAGATGAAGCACGGTCATTATGACCTCGGGCTCGCCACCGACGGCGATGCCGACCGCTTTGGCGTGCTCGGCCCGAAGGGCGCTTTTTATGAACCCAATCAGATTCTCGGCATGGTTCTCGATCATCTCAAGAACACCCGCGACTGGAAAGGCGCCGCCGCCCGCTCGGTCGCGACCACGCATCTCGTCGACGCGGTGGCGAAGTATCATAACATCGAGCTCATCGAAACCGCCGTCGGCTTCAAGTTTATCGGCGACCTGATCGCTCACGACAAGATCGTCATGGGTGGCGAAGAATCTGCCGGTATGAGTATCCGCGGTCATGTGCCTGAAAAAGACGGCATCATTGCCTGTCTGCTGGTCGCTGAAATGGTTGCGATGCAGAAAAAGCCGATTGCCCAGATTCTTTCAGATCTCTATGCCAAGGTCGGCACCTATCTGACCCGTCGCCTGAATTTCAAGCTGACTGAAGAAGAAAAGGCCCGCGCCATCGCCAACATGAAGAATGATCCGAAAAAGGTTGCCGGCTACAAGGTCAGCAAAGTCATCAGGGTCGACGGTACCAAATGCGTGCTCGAAAACGACGCCTGGGTGCTGGTGCGTTTCTCTGGCACCGAACCGGTAGTACGTTTCTACGCCGAAGCCCGTGATGAAGATACGCTCAAGAAGCTCTGCGCAGAAGGCGAAGCTTTCGTCAAAGGCAACTGATTCACACACGCAACTGGCAGACGCTGCGGCGTCTGCCTTTTTTTTTGCCGTTTTGCATCTACTGCCGTAATTCTCAGTGAATTGATAAATATTGATCAATAAACAATTGTGTTCAACTGGTTGTCTTTGTAAAGTGGCAGCTTCGGCCTATCAGCCGGGTTGCTTTTTCTCCAGCGATTCGCTTCGCTCACAAGCTTCCGAAAAAGCAATCCCGTCTTCTCGCCTCGCAATTTTATATAGGAATATATAGTTTTTGAACGAGAACTACTGATCGACTGCCGGCGGGCTTGATTTTAGAGGGGATTTTGCCGATAATTATAGTAGAGGAGCAGGAAGTATGTCTGTACGCCCGATCGATATCAAGACCAATCTTCTGGTAACCGAAGACGCCAGCAGACTGCGTGAGACGCAAAAAACGCATGAGGCAGGGCAGGCCGAACAGGTTGCCCAGAATCGCAACGCCGCCAACCAGAAGACAGAAACGGTACAGAAAACTGAAGCCGGTGAAGGGTCGATTATTCGCAAAGAAGACGAAGAAGCCGAAAAAAAAGGGCAGCAGAAAAAAGGCAAGGGTACCCCGGCCCAGAAACCTGAAGAGGAAGAAGAAAAAAAACTGCCCGCAGCCAAAGATGACACCCGCGGTCTGAAGATCGACCTCAAGGCCTGACATGAGCAGGTGGCAGGCGGTCGAACCGCGTCTCGCGAAAGCTTTTTCCCTGATGCTGCTGACGACAGCTTTTGTGCTGCCGGCAAGTCTGCTGCGTGCGGGGCACGAGGAAGATTCGTGGCTGTTCAACCGTCAGGGAATGTACAAGGTTTCGCAGGGAGACCACGAGGCGGCAATCAGGGATTTCGAACAGGCGTGCCGGCTGAACCCTTTCAACGATACGGCGCTCGCAAATCTGGCCTGCGCCCGCAATAATCTCGGGGTCACTCTCGCCGCCCGCAAGCAGTTTGCTGAAGCTATAAGGCAATTCGAAGCCGCCCGCGCCCAGAAGCCCGAAGACGTGTCGATCAGGCTCAATCTGCTGTCGACTCTGGTTACTGTCAAAAATGCGGCGGCGGTCGAGCGTGAAGCGCGCGAACTGCTGAAACTGCGGCCCAACGATGCCGAACTGATTCTGAAAATTGCGGCCGCCTACCAGAAGACCGAGAATTCAGGGGCTGCGATAGCGACTCTGCAGGAATACGCCGAGCGGGAACCGGGCAACGCCAGAGTGCATGGCATGCTCGGGCGCATGCTCTACCGCAACGGCGAACTGCGCGAAGGTGAATATCATCTGCGGCGCAGCAGCGAGATCGACCCTGATGATGCGGAAACGCGGAAATTTCTTGAACGACTCGAACGCGAATCGACGGTCGAAAAAGACCTGCAGCATTACACCAGCGTGCATTTCAGCCTCGCCTGCCCGGCTTCATACCCGGAAGAATGGGCCGAAAACATTCTCGAACTGCTCGAAGACGCTTATCAGAGCGTTGGTGAGCGGCTGAACTTTTTTCCGGCACAGCGTTCGCAGGTGCTCATAATGCAGACCGATGCCTTCAGAATGGTGCATGATCTTCCCGACTGGGCCGGCGGCGTCTATGACGGCCGTATCCGACTGCCGGTTCCGGGCAGCAACGTGCGCCCCGAAGCGCTTATGGGAGCGGTGCGGCACGAATATGTGCATCATGTGCTTTTTCTCATGGCATCGGGCAACTGCCCGGTCTGGCTGAATGAAGGACTGGCACAGCTGTTCGAGCATGACGCCGGCAGCCCGCAGAAATATGCAGCCCAGAGTCCTGACAGCTCACTCAGTTCGCTGAAAGATATCGATGCCGCATTCAGAGAAAGCCCTGACCGGCAGCATGCGGCAGTGCTGTACCGAAATTCGCTGATCGCAACCGCGCGGCTCGTTGAAGAATTTGGCTGGCAGCGAGTTTCTGATTTGCTGAACAGCCTGGCGACCGGAAGCAGCCTCGACGGTTCGAGCCTGGAAATTCTCGCCCTCGACTACCAGGAGCTTGAAAAGCTCTGCCTCGGCGCAGAGAGCTGAATCAGGGCAGAAACATCGGAGCGCCGAGCATGCCGCGCCACATCATGGCGTATAGAACCCGCATGATCACTTCGATCAGCAGCAGGAAAAGCATCGGGCCGAGATCGATATAGCCTGGCCCCATCGGAATCAGCACCTGAAATCGGCGCAGCACCATATCGATGCGGTCGGTGACCGGCTTGATTGCAGGCGGCAGGCGACCGGGCATCACCCAGGTCAGAATGACCCTGATAAAAACGACAAATTGAACGATTCGCAGCAGTTCGATAAGCAGGCGCAGCATCATGTTTCTCCGGAGAAGAGTGCGGTGCCGATACGAACCAGAGTGGCACCTTCGACAATTGCAAGGGGAAAATCGCCAGACATGCCCATCGACAGGTGCTGCGGGTTCCAGGCACGCCCCTGCAGGCTGCGACTGGCAGCAAACAATTCAGCAAGTTCATGAAAACAGGCGCGGGTGGTTGTGTCGTCGGCATCGAGCGGCGCCATGCCCATCATGCCGCGCAAATCGAGATATTCACTGTCGCGGAATTCTTTGATGATGTCGAGAATTTCGTCGCAGGAGAAGCCCTGTTTTGCGGCTTCGCGTGAGATATGCACCTGCAGCAGTGCCGGACAGAGGCGGCCGGTTTTGCGGGCCCAGGCGGAAAATTCTTCGAGCAGTTCGCGGCGATCTAGCGAATGGACAAGACTGGCAACCGGGTAGACATACTTGATCTTGTTAGTCTGCAGCGGGCCGATAAAGTGCCAGTTGATCGACAGGTCAGCCAGTTCGCGGGCCTTATCGCGGAGCATCTGCGGGCGGTTTTCGGCGAAATCCAGCTGCCCGAGAGCATGCATGGCCCTGATCGTGGTGCTGTCAACGGTTTTGGAAACGGCAACCAGACTGACATGACTCTGGTCGCGGCCGGCAGCAGATGTTGCGGCAGCGATGGCAGACCTGACTTTCGAAAGATTGGCGGCGAGGGACATGGCTTTTACTCT